>CAWUNP010000400.1:0-1976 GCA_963923805.1 uncultured Novosphingobium sp.
GCTGCAGCCGCGCAGGAAGATCGTGGCATGGTACTTGTCCGCACCGGCCAAATGGTAGCGGATCACCGCCCCTGCCTGACTGCTGCCATAGCTTGGCGCAGGCAGGCCGGCAGGCGTCAGCCCCGCCCCGCCGGAACGCAGCACAAGCCAACCGTCGGCCGCCCAGCCTTGCGCCTTGCCCGGGCCAGGGCGGAACGGCGGCGCGGGCGCGGGAAGTATCGCCACGCCGCGCGCGCGATTTGCGGCCAGACGTTCGATGATGAAGCGTGGCACCGGCAATTGGGCAACCCCCGCCATCCAGGCCAATTGGTGCGCCGCCGCCACGCGGGTCGTATCGAAGGGTGCCGCCTCTGCGGCAAATTCCGGCGTCGGCGGCTGCACCGGCGGCAAGGCCGCGGGCGGAATTGGCGCAAGGCGCGGCGGTGCCGGAGCAATCGTCGCGAGCCTTGGGGCAATCGGCACCGGCAGTTCTGCCACCGGGGCAGGTGGCGCCTTGACCGCAACTATCGGCGGCAGACGGGCCACGGCGGACGAGACTGCCGGCGGCAGGGCGGGCAACTGGATCTGCTCCCACAAGGCGGCGCGCAGACCGATCCAGCCCAGCATCATCGCGCCCAGCACGGCCAGCGGCTGCCCGCGGCGCTGGCCATTGTTGCGGGGCGGGATCACGCTGCCGCTCCACGCAGGGAAGCACTGGCCGGGTGCGCATCGTGATCGGTCTTATCCCAGCCGATCGGGTGGCCCGCCAGGCTGCGCATATAGCTGACAATGGCCCGGCGCCCGGCCATGATCGCGATGACATTGGCCACCGGAATCCGCAGCACGGCCCGGATGCGTTCGGGCCAGCCATATTCGTGGCCGACAAACACCAGCTTGACGAACGCCCGCCAGGCCAGGCCAGGCCCGTCAGCCCGATCGTCAGCAGGATTCGATGGGCGCCGGTCAATGGAATGTGCGGGACCAGGCCCGCGGCCTGGGCGATGGCCAGAACGGCATCGAGCACCAGCAGGGCATAGGCAGCGGCCAGGACCAGGGTGGTCAGCGGCCCGCGCCGATCGCGCAGTGTCATCCAGAATTCCAGCGGCCGGGTGCTCCAGCCAAGCCGGTCCCAGCCCTGAAAGGCGATGCCGTGGATCCAGCGGGTTTTCTGCCGCACCGCGGCGCCCAGCGCCCCGGGGAAGCAACTGCTGGTTACCACCAGGCTGCCGTCCGCCGCGCGCAACCGCAGGAAAGCACTGCCACGACCGATCCGTGAAAGGATCAGGCCAAGCTCGTAATCTTCGGTCAGCGCGTCGCGGGAAAACGGACCGGCTTCGGCCCCGCCCGGCTGGGTCTGGATCAACTGGTCAAGCGCCCCGCGCGACACGCCGCAGCCCACCCCGGCCGCGGGCAGCGGCAGCCCCAGCGCGTTGCGAACCACCATCGCCTTGGCATGCCCTTCGGCAAATTCATCGGCATAGTGACCGGAAATCGAGCGGTTGCGGTGGTTGGCCACTGGCCGCACCGGAAGTTGCACGAAGTCGACCGCGGCCAGGGCCGCGTCAATCGCAGCCAGCGCATCGGGATGAACCATGTCTTCAGCATCGTGCAGGATTACGCCACGGAAACGGCAGCCGATGCGCTGCTCATCCACGCATAGCGCCGCGTGAAGCCGGTTCAGGCAATCGGCCTTGGTGGTTGGCCCGCTGGCGTTAAGCAGCACCAGTCGCGGCCGCGGATCACCTGCGACCGCCGCCACTGCGGCGCTCAGCGTTGCCGGATCATTGGCATAGCAGCCAACATAGAGCCGCAGGTTTTCCTGCCGCCAGGTCTGCAACAGGTGGCGGATCGTTGTTCCGATCACGGCCCGTTCGGCAAAGGCGGGAATGAATACCGCCATCGGACCGGCCAGGGGCGTGGCACCATAACCGGCCGAGAGGCAACGCGTTGGCGCCTGTCCGGTCAGTTTCAGCCAGACCCAGACCAGATCGATCGCC
>CAWUNP010000401.1:0-1959 GCA_963923805.1 uncultured Novosphingobium sp.
GGGCTCGGAGATGTGTATAAGAGACAGGTCTTGAGCTGCTGCAGCTTGGTGATCGTGTGCAGATCAAAGGTGGTGGTTTCGGCGACGATATCCATCATCTGCCCGCCGGCCATGCCGTTCGAGCCGCTGGAAGTCGCCAGCACCTGGATCAGTTCGGCGCGGACAAAGGGATCGCCGCTGGTCGCCGGATCGGCCAGGATCTCGAAGGCAAAATCATGCAGGGCATCGCCGGCCAGCACCGCCGTCGCCTCATCAAAGGCCAGGTGCGTGGTTGGCTTGCCATGGCGCATGGCATCGTTGTCCATGCACGGCAGATCATCATGGACCAATGAATAGACATGGATCGCTTCGATCGCGCAGCCCACCCGCAGTGCCGCGGCGCGATCCACACCATAGAGCGCAGCGGTTGCCGCCACCAGCAGCGGGCGCAGCCGCTTGCCGCCGCCCAGCAAGGCATAACGCATGGCCTCGACCAAACGCGCGCGGGGGTCTGCCGGCACCGGCAGCAAGGCATCGAACAGCGCTGCGACATCGTTGCCGATGTCCTGAATGGCCTGGGCCAACAGCGGCGTCGCCTTGCTTGCCATCACCTCAACGGCCGGATTCGGGGTCAAACGGGCGGGTTGCTGACGCCTGCCCATCGGCCCCGGCGATGATCTGCTCGATCTTCAGCTGGGCTGCATCGAGCCGGGCCTGGCAATGTTGCCGCAGCTTTTCGCCCCGCTCGTAAAGGGCAATCGAGCTGTCGAGCGGCACTTCGCCGCCTTCAAGTTTGCGCACAATGTCTTCAAGCGCGCGCAGCGCGTCCTCAAAGCTCAGGCCGGCAATATCGGAATTGTCTTCGCTCATCGCCGCACAGCATTGACCGCGCCCGCCGCGCCGGTCAAGTTGCTGCGACAGGGAGAATTACGATGCAGTGGATTACCGCCTACGTTACCGCCGCCGTGGCCTTTGGCGTGCTCGACGCGCTGTGGCTGCGCTGGGCCGCGCCCAACCTTTATCGCCCGCTGATCGGTGAAATGCTGGCCGACAGCTTCCGGATGGTGCCCGCACTGGTGTTCTATGCGCTCTATATCGGCGGCATGGTCTGGTTCGCGGTTCGCCCCGGGCTGGCCCAAGGCGTCCCTTACGGGGTGCTCAACGGCGCGCTGTTCGGGGCAATCTGCTATGCCACCTATGATCTGACCAATCAGGCGACACTGAAGGTCTGGTCAACCCAGATGACCTTGATCGACATTGCCTGGGGGGCATCCGCCACGGCGCTGGCCAGCGGGCTGGCGGTCTTCGCGGTGCAGAAACTGGCCGCGCAATAGGACCAGGAACGGGAGGGGCCGGGAATGTTCATCGGACACTGGGCCCCGGCCCTTGCCGCGGCAGCCATCAGCAAGCGGGCGCCGCGGATTGGCACCCTGTTCATTGCGGGGCAGCTGGTTGACTGGGCGTTCTTCGCGCTGCTGCTGCTGGGTGTCGAGCACATGCGCTTTGCCCCCGGGATCAGCGCGATGAACCCGATGGACCTCTATCATATGCCCTACACGCACAGCCTGATCGGGGCAGCGCTGTTTGCGGCAGCCATGGCCGGACTGGTCTGGGCAGCCAGCAAGGACCGCACCGCAGCGCTAATTGCAGGCGCGGTGGTGCTATCGCACTGGCTGCTCGATCTGCTGGTCCATGTGCCGGACCTGACACTGGCCGGCAGTCCGCCAAAACTGGGCTTCGCCCTGTGGAACCATCCGGCGATCGAGATGCCGCTGGAAATCGGCATCACGCTGGGGGCGCTGTGGTGGTATGCCAGGGTGCGCCGGCCGGCCCGGCTGCCGGTGATTGCTTTGGCAATGGCCCTGCTCGCCCTGCAAGCGATCAACTGGTTTGGCCCGGTTGAGCCCGTGGTTACCGCCGGGACCAGCCTGCTGGCCTTCTTCGCCTATGGCCTTGCGACAATCCTGGCCTGGTGGATGG
>CAWUNP010000402.1:0-1957 GCA_963923805.1 uncultured Novosphingobium sp.
CCGCTGTTCGTGGTGCGGCGCAAGGATCTGGCCCAGGCGGGCAAGGCCGTGCCGACGCTGCTCTATGGCTATGGCGGGTTCGATATCTCGCTCACCCCGGGCTTTTCCGCCATGCGGATGGCCTGGCTGGAGGCGGGCGGGGCCTTCGCGCTCGCCAACCTGCGCGGCGGCGGGGAATACGGCAAGGCCTGGCACGATGCGGGTCGCCTGAACAACAAGCAAAACGTGTTCGACGATTTCATCGCTGCGGGTGAATATCTGATCGCCCAGGGGATCACACCCAAGGATGGGCTGACCGTGCAGGGCGGATCGAACGGGGGCCTGCTGATCGGTGCCGTGGTCAACCAGCGGCCTGACCTGTTTGCCGCGGCCAATGCGGCTGTTGGTGTGATGGACATGCTGCGCTTTGATCGCTTCACCGCCGGGCGTTACTGGGTCGACGATTACGGCTATCCCTCCAAGGAGGCGGACTGGCGCGTGCTGCGGTCCTATTCGCCCTATCACAACATCAAGGTGGGGGTGGAATACCCGGCCATGCTGGTGACCACGGCCGATACCGATGACCGCGTGGTGCCGGGGCACAGCTTCAAGTACACCGCTGCGCTGCAGGCCGCCAATGCCGGCAGCAAGCCGCACCTGATCCGCATCGAAACCCGCGCCGGCCACGGATCCGGCAAGCCGACCGACAAGGCCGTCGCCGAAGGCGCGGACGTGCTGGCCTTCCTGGCGCAGTGGAGCGGGTTGCAGGTTCCCCGTTCAGACAAATAGCGATAAATATGAACGGCGGCTAACAGGCGGGTTCAGCTTGGTGCCACAAGCGAATCGCTAATCCTTCGCTCAGCGGCGGGCATATTGCCCGGCGCAGAGCGAAGGACAGTGACCATGAAGACCATCTCCAGTGTACCGGGCAAGGGCACCATTGCCGCTATCGCCGCTGGGGCGATGGCACTGGCTTCGGCCGCACCGGCCCATGCCGAGCATCGCGACCGCGACGGGATCAGCGCCGGCGAGATCATTGCCGGGGCGCTGATCATCGGCGGGATTGCCGCCGTGGCCTCTGCCGCCAGCAACAACAACGATCGCTATGACCGCGACTATCGCTATGATCGCGCCGGCTATGGTTACAATCGTGGCTATGGCTATCGCGACGATTATGCATGGCGGGGAAATCCGCGCCAGGCGGTCGAACAGTGCGTCTATGCCGCCGAACGCAATGCCCACCGCTACAGCTATGGCCGAGCAGACGTGACCGACGTGCGCGACATTCGCCAGACGCGCTATGGCTATGAAGTGCGCGGACGGATCGCGGTGAATGGCAACGGGCGCGACTGGCGCCGCGGCGACGGCAACTATGGCCGGGGCTGGGGTGGCGACTATCGCGGATGGAACGACAACCTGCGCGGCTATGACTCGGGCACCTTCAAGTGCACCGTCGAACGCGGCCGGATCGTGGACATCGACTACAGCGGGCTCCGCGGCCTCTAAGGGGGGAGCCGGACCAAGGGCGGTTCAGGCAAGCGAAAGCCTGGGCCGCCTAAGTCCTTGTCCAGCATGGCGCAGCAGGCGCCGGAAGGGGTCGATCAGATGATGGATAAATTCAAGCGCACCGCCGCCGCCCTGGCACTGCTGGGGTCAGTTTCGATGGCCGCAACGCCAGCCATGGCCCGTGGTTGGGGCGGTGGCTGGGGCGGTGGGCATCGCCATAATGACCGGATCGACGGCGGCGACGTACTCGCCGGCATCCTGATCATTGGCGGGATCGCCGCGATTGCCAGCGCCGCCAGCAAGGCCAGCAAGCCGCAGCGCGACTATCGCGAGCCGGAACCGCGCTACCGCGATGATAGGCCTCGCTATGGCAGCGAGGATGACCGCCCCGAATGGCGCGAAGGCACCGGGATCGACAGCGCGGTCAACCGCTGCATCGATGAAGTGAACCGCGGCCGTGACCGCGTGGGCG
>CAWUNP010000403.1:0-1956 GCA_963923805.1 uncultured Novosphingobium sp.
CTGCTTGGCGGCGGCATCGAACGGCGCGATCTGGCTGACGCCGTCGATCAGAGTGGTGTCGTCCAGCCTGGTCACCGCGTCCCAATCGACCCGATAGCCCTGCGCCTCGGCAAAGCGGCGGGCTTCGCGTTCAAACCCGGCGCGTTCGACCGGTGAGAGCGCCTGGTGCGGCAGGTCTTCCAGCAGCTCTGCCTCGATCTGGCGGAAGGGGGTGATCACCTCAAGCTCGCGAACAAGGCGAAAGCGCGATTCGCCTTCGAGCACCAGGTTGAAGCAGCCGTCCTCCAGCGCTTCGACATCGGCGATCTTGCCGACGCAGCCGACCGAGAACAGCGGCGAGCCATCCTCTGGCCGTTGCGGCTGGATCATGCCGATCCGGCGGTCACGGGCCAGGGCATCGGTTACCATCGCGCGGTAGCGCGGCTCGAAGATGTGCAGCGGCAATTGCAGCCCGGGATAAAGCAGCGCCCCGGTCAGCGGGAAGATCGACAGCCGCATCGGCCTTAACCGAACAGCACGAGCGAGAGTTTGCGCCGCGTCGCCGCAACCCAGGGGTCTTCCAGCCCGACGGCCTCGAAGATCTGCAGCAGCTTGGCCTTGGCCGCGCCTTCGTTCCATTCGCGATCAGCGGCGATCATGGCCAGTAAAGTATCAGCAGCGGCATCGCGTTCCCCGGCGGCAAAGGCAGCCGCGGCAAAGGCCAGCTGCCCGTCCGGGTTGTCTGGCGTAGCGGCGGCGCGCAACTGGCTCAGCTCATCGTCAGCCGGGCGGGCCTTGGCCAGATCAAGCGCGGCGCGGACCCGGGCAATCTCGGCGTCCTTGGCCATGGTTTCGGGCAGTTCGGCCAGCACGGCTTCGGCTTCGGCCAGATGGCCGGCCGCAATCAGCGCGCGCAGCAGTCCGCCCTGGGCGGCAACATTGTCAGGCGCCAGTTCGGCAATCTGCATGAAGATGTTGGCGGCGCGTTCGGCATCGCCGCCGGCCAGGGCATCCTCGCCCATGGCGATCAGCGGGCCGACATCCTGAGCTGGCGCCGCGCCGCCCGGCTGGACCGGCAGCTTGGCCAGCAACTGATCAAGGATGCCCTTCAACTGCGATTCGCTGCGGGCATTGGTCAGGTCGGCCACCGGCTGGCCCTGGAACATGGCATAGACCGTCGGGATCGAGCGCACCTGGAACTGGGCGGCGATGAACTGTTCCTCGTCGACATTGACCTTGGCCAGGATCACGCCCTTGTCGGCATATTCGGTCGCAACCTTTTCCAGCACCGGGGTCAGCGCCTTGCACGGCCCGCACCATTCGGCCCAGAAATCGAGGATGACGAGGCTGCTCATCGAAGGTTCGACCACGTCCTTGCGGAACCGGTCGACTGCCTTCTGTTCATCAAGGCTCAGGCCCATGCTTGCCAAGGGAATATCTCCAGGTGGATTTTGCGTGGCCCCAATGTGGGCTTTCGCGGCCATTTGTGAAGTCACAAAGCGTCGGTTTCACTTTCTGCGCATTTTCTCCTTGGCAAGCCCGAAGGCCGATGCTAACCGCGCGCCTCTCCCCGGCCCCTGCCGAACGGCAAGCGGGCTTTGGACGTTCAGAGCGGGCGTAGCTCAGGGGTAGAGCACAACCTTGCCAAGGTTGGGGTCGAGGGTTCGAATCCCTTCGCCCGCTCCAGAACACCAATCTTCCAAATTGCTGATAAGCATGGCCTTCGGGCTGGCATTTGCTATGCACCGCGCATGACGGGATTGTTCTTTGCGCTGCTTGCCACGCTGCTGGTCGGGTTCGGCGCGCGGGATCAGGTGCTGGTGGCGCAGTTGGCAGAGCGGCAGGGCGCGCGGCCGGCGCTGCTGCTGGTGGCGATTGCCAGCGCGGCGGTGACGGCGGGCCTCGCCGCGCTGGCCGGAGCGGAGGCGGCAGCCCTCTTGGCCGGGACTGCCCGGCTGTTTCTGGTTGCCATGGCGC
>CAWUNP010000404.1:0-1941 GCA_963923805.1 uncultured Novosphingobium sp.
GGCCGGGGCCGGGCGGGGCGGGGCCGGTGGCGGCGTAAAGCCACGCTCCGGCGTTGCTTCAGCTGCGGCAGGCTCTGTCAGCCAGGTGCGGGGATCGTCGGAAAAGGCATGGTCGACGCCCGCCTCGCGCCACCAGTCAAGCACGGCAGCAAGGGCGGTGGCAGGGTCGGTGGCCGGATCAGTTTGTGCGGGATTGCTCACAATTGCGGTCTTGACCTGCCGCAAGCCAGCTTTCAAGGCTTAACCCAACGATTAACCCGAACAGGTGGACCATGAGCGAACGCGAATCCATGCCCTATGACGTCGTCATCGTTGGCGGCGGCCCGGCCGGCCTCGGGGCGGCGATCCGGCTGAAGCAGGTCAATCCTGACCTTTCGGTCTGCATTCTGGAAAAGGGCAGCGAAGTCGGCGCGCACATCCTGTCGGGCGCGGTGGTCGATCCCAAGGCGCTGGACGAACTGCTGCCGAACTGGCGCGAAGACGGCTGCCCGATGGCCGAAACCCCGGTGACCGACAACTGGCACTGGGTGCTGAGCAAGACCGGCAAGACCGCTGTGCCGCACTGGCCGATGCCTCCGTTCATGTCGAACAATGGCAATTACACCGGCTCTCTTGGTAACCTGTGCCGCTGGCTGGCGGGTAAGGCGGAAGAGCTGGGCGTGGAAATCTTCCCCGGCTTCCCGGCTGCCGAAGTGCTTTATAACGAGGATGGCTCGGTCAAGGGAGTGGCGACGCAGGACATGGGCGTGGCCAAGGATGGCAGCCACAAGGGCGATTACCAGCCCGGCATGGAACTGCACGCCAAGTACACCTTCTTCGCCGAAGGTGCGCGCGGTCACCTGACCAAGACGCTCAAGGCCAAGTTCGATCTGGAAGCCAATTGCGAGCCGCAGGTTTACGGCATCGGCATCAAGGAACTGTGGGATATTGATCCGGCCAAGCACGTGCCGGGCCGCGTGCTCCACACCCAGGGCTGGCCGTTGAGCGAAAGCGACAGCTGGGGCGGCGGGTTCCTCTATCATCAGGCCAACAACCAGGTCGCAATCGGCTTCGTCACCGCGCTCGATTACAAGAACCCCTACGTCTACCCGTTCGAGGAATTCCAGCGCTGGAAGCAGCACCCGGAAATCCGCGCCATTCTCGAAGGCGGTCGCCGCGTTTCCTATGGCGCCCGTGCGATCAATGAAGGCGGCTGGCAATCGGTGCCAAAGCTCGATTTCCCTGGCGGCGCGCTGATCGGGTGCTCGGCTGGCTTCGTCAACGTGCCGCGCATCAAGGGCAGCCACACCGCGATGAAGAGCGGGATGCTCGCCGCCGAGGCTGCCGCTGCGGCAATCGCTGCAGGGCGTGAGCACGATTCGATGGCCGAATACGATGCCGCCGTGCGCGACAGCTGGATCGCCAAGGAACTGAAGCTGGTCCAGAACGCCGAACCGATGGTCGCCAAGTTTGGCGGCGATATCGGCACGGTCCTGGCCGGGCTCGACATGTGGCTGCGCTATCTTAAGCTGCCGATCATCCCGGCCATGGGCCACCACCGCGATTGCGAGGCGACCGACCGGGCCGACCTTTACAAGCCGATCGACTATCCCAAGCCCGATGGCGTGATCAGCTTCGATCGCCTGTCCAGCGTGGCGCTGTCCTTCACCAACCACGAAGAAGACCAGCCCTGCCACCTGCAGCTGAAGGATCCGGCCGTGCCGGTTGAGGTCAACCTCAAGCTCTATGCCGGGCCTGAGGCGCGCTATTGCCCGGCGGGCGTCTATGAGTTCCTCGGCGTTGAGGAAGGCAATCCGCGCCTCCAGATCAACGCCCAGAACTGCGTCCACTGCAAGACCTGCGACATCAAGGACAAGACCCAGAACATCAACTGGGTCACCCCGGAAGGCGGCGGCGGCCCGAACTATCCGAATATGTAAATTCCTCCCCGGAACGGGGAGG
>CAWUNP010000405.1:0-1937 GCA_963923805.1 uncultured Novosphingobium sp.
TCCTATGAAAGCTATTCGCAGGATCCCGATATCGTTGCCCCGCTCGGCGCTGCGCTGATCGAGGGGCTGCAGGGCAAGGTCGGCACGTCCGAACATCTTGGCCCTGACCGGGTGGTCGCCACGGCCAAGCACTTCTTTGCCGATGGCGGCACGGCCCAGGGGGTCGATCAGGGCGATGTCAGCGGCGATATCGCGGCGCTCAAGGCAATCCATGCCAAGCCTTACCCGGCCGCAATTGCGGCGGGCGTGGAAAGCGTGATGGCCAGCTTCAACTCGATCAACGGGGTGAAGATGCACGGCAACCGCGATCTGCTGACCGGGGTGCTGCGTGATGAGTTCGGCTTCAAGGGCATGGTCGTGGGCGATTGGAATGCGCACGGGCAGGTGGCCGGGTGCAAGGTCGACGATTGCCCCCAATCGCTGCTGGCCGGGCTTGATATGTATATGGTGCCGGATGACTGGCGGGCCTTGCACGCCAACCTGATGCGCGATGTGCAATCGGGCAGGATTCCCTTGGCGCGGATTGATGAAGCCGTCGGGCGGGTGCTGCGGATGAAGCTGCGGCTGGGCCTGCTTGATCCGGGCGCCGTCAAGCCATCGCTGCGGCCACATGGCGGCAATTTTGCCCTGCTTGGCGCAGCAGAGCATCGCGCGATCGCTCGCGAGGCTGTCGCCAAGTCGCAGGTCCTGCTCAAGAACAACGGCATCCTGCCGCTTGCGGGCGGCAGCCGGGTGCTGGTGGCCGGCCGTGCTGCCGATAGTATCGCCCAGGCCTCCGGCGGCTGGACCCTGACCTGGCAGGGCGGGCTGGAACTCACCAACGAAAAGTATTTCCCGGGCGCCACCTCGATCTGGGCGGGGATCAAGTCGGCGGCAGAGGCTGCCGGGGGATCGGCCATGCTGTCGGTTGACGGCAGCTATGCCGCCAAGCCCGACCTTGCCGTGGTAGTCTTCGGTGAGGAGCCCTATGCCGAGTACGAGGGTGACCGGAAAACAGCCGTCTTCGCGGATGAAGAAGGTCTTGGCCTGCTTCGCAAGTTCAAGGCGGCCGGCATCCGCACGGTTGCCGTGTTCCTCTCTGGTCGCCCGCTTTGGATGAACCGTGAAATCAATGCCGCCGATGCCTTTGTCGCGGCCTGGCTGCCGGGCAGCGAAGGTGCCGGGGTGGCCGATGTGCTGTTTGGCAAGCGCCCGGTAACCGGGCGGTTGGCCTTCAGCTGGCCGGCCAGCTGCGATGGCAAGCCGGTCAATGGCGCGGAAGGGGCCTTGTTCGATGTGGGTTATGGCCTCACCTTTGGTACGCCGCATACCCTGGGCAAGCTCGACGAAACTTGCGCCTATCTCAGCGCCGGTCATTCGGCCGAATGGTTTGCCGATGGCAAGCTGGCGCCCGGCACCCTTATCACGGGCGATGGCGCACCTCTGCCCAATCTGCGCGGCCAGGCCGGCGGTATTGCCGCGCGCGGCGTTGATCGCAAACGTCAGGAAGATGCCCGCGAGATCACCTTCGCGCCGGGCTCAACCCTGGCCTTCGCACAGCGTCAGGCCGGGACGGGGGCCTTCCGGATCAGCTATTTCCTGCCGCAGCAGCCGCAGGCACCGGTCAAGCTGATGGTCGGGAAGACCGCGCTTGATATCACCCGGTCCCTGGCCCTCAGCGCGGGCAAGGGCTGGCGCGAAATGATTATTACCGATGCCTGTGCGCCCGGTCTTGGCCAGTCGCTGGCAATTACGTCCAACGGCCCGCTCAAACTGCAGATCGCCGCAGTCGCGCGTCAGGCCATGCCGGCCGGTGCTGACTGCTCGTTCTGAAGTCCCGGCAAAGTCGCATTTAGAAAAGAGAGGATATCTGGGGTGACCATCACGAGCGAAAGCGCCGCACCGGCGCAGGCGGACTATATCGATGCACCGCAGCTGCAGCTGTTTGTGATGGGGCT
>CAWUNP010000406.1:0-1934 GCA_963923805.1 uncultured Novosphingobium sp.
GGTGTGTGAAGAGATTTTTGGCCCGGTCATGGCGGTGCAACGCTTTGCCAGCCACGATCTTGATGCAATTGCCAGGATGGCGAACGATACGCCCTATGGCTTGTCGGGCAGCGTCTGGACCCGCGATCTTTCGACGGCTCACCGGCTGGTCAGCCGCATTCGTGCCGGCCATGTCTCGATCAATTGCCACGGCGCGGTGGGGACCAACATTCCCTTTGGCGGATTTGGGCAATCGGGGTGGGGTCGGGAATTCGGCCATGACGGGCTGTCGGCCTATCTGGAGACCAAGGCCGTCACCGCCCGGCTTTGACGGCAGCCCTCGCGCAAGGCGCGGTGTGCCGCGCGGTTAATCCGCGTTCGCTGGCGCGCCGTTGGACAGGTCGTGGCTGATCGCCGCGGCCGTATCCTTCAGGTCATCGAGATACTTATCGAGCGCATCGGTCAGCTTCATCGCGGCGATGAAGAACACCATGGTCATGGCTGCTTCGAACCGCCCGTTGCGAAAAATCGGCACGGCGATCGATGAGGTCTTGCCCGGGGTCAGGTTAAAGTGGTTGCGCCCCTGGACGGCATAACCCTGCGCCCGGATCCGTTCGACATCGAGGCTGATTTCCGCGGTGGCGAGGTAGTTCAGGTCAATATCCTGAGACACGCGCATGAAGCGCAGGATCATCTCGCGCTCGTCATCAGGAGCATAGGCCATCGAAACCTTGCCCGAGGCGCTGTCGAGGATCGGCAAGGTAAAGCCCGGGTAATAGTGTTCGAACGTCAGCGATGAATTGGCGTGGGTGCTGTCGCGCAGCATCATCTGCCGGCCCACGCGGATTGCCAGCGATACCGGCCAGCCAACCCGCTTGGTCAGGGCCACGATATGCGGCCGCGCCGTGTTAACCAGGTGATCGTCATGCTGGAACCCGGTGGCCAGGGTCTGCACCAGGGCCGTGGCGCGATAGCGTTTGCGGGCCGGTTCCTGTTCGATCAGGCCTTCATAGAGCAAGGTCTGCACGATCCGGCAGGCCGTGGGGTAGGGGACTTCCGACGCCTTGGCGATCTGCATCATCGATAGCGAGCCGTGGCGGTTGATCGCCTTCAGCGCCGCAATCGAGCGGGTGATGGATCGGATTGGAACGCCCTTTTCCACGCGAAGATTCCCCCTGCCAGGTCCGAGACTGCAAGAGTGCCGAGCAAAGGCCGGATTCTCGAAAGAATCAAGTTTCTATCCGACAGGCGGATAGATGTTTCGCATTGCCGATCAGTTTTGCCTTACCATTCGGGGATGATTACCTGCCGAACGGCCTTGCCGGCGGCGAGGTGATCCATCAGCTGGTTGATATCCTCAAGCGTATTGACCGAGGTCAGCAGCCGCTCGACCGGCAGCCGTCCGGCGCGCCACAGGGCAATATAGCGCGGGATGTCGCGCGCCGGGATCGAAGATCCCATGTAGCTGCCCATCAGCGTCTTGCCGTCTGCCACCAGGGAGAGCGCGTTGATCCCCAGTTCTTCGGCTGGATTGGGCAGGCCCACGGTAACGATCCGCCCGCCGCGCCGCGCCGCCTTGTAGGCCGTGGCCAGCACGGCGGCCTTGCCGACGGTTTCAATCACGACATCCGGCCGGCCAACAATTGCCGCCTCGTCGCCGGGCGCGAAGGCATCGGTGGCCCCCAGTTCCAGCGCAAGCTTCCGCTTTTCCGGCTCGGGATCAACCGCCCAGACCGGCTGCGCGCCGGCAGCCAGTGCCCCCATCAGCGCGGCCAGGCCAACGCCGCCCAGGCCATAGACCAGCACGCCCTCACCGGGGCGCACCGCGGCCGTATTCATGACCGCACCGACACCGGTCAGAACGGCGCAGCCAAACAGGGCAGCCGTCTCAGGTGGGATATCGGGATCGATTTCTGTCTCTTATACACATCTGACGCTGCCGACGATACTCCTTG
>CAWUNP010000407.1:0-1934 GCA_963923805.1 uncultured Novosphingobium sp.
TGCCGTTCCTGTTCAACACCGCAGCCATGCTGTACCTGACAGTGGCGGCCGCGCCGCTGATCCAGCTGAAGATCGATTTCGTCGAACTGGCGATGGCCACCGTGGTGGGCGGGCTGTTCTTCGGCCTGTTCGTGGCAGCGGTGAAACGGATCGCTGCCAGCTTCCTGCCGGCCGCCGCTTGATTTGGGACAAGACATCCACCCTCCGCTGCGGCTAGCTTCTGCGGCGGAGGGACGGATGACCAATCAGCAAGGGCAGGCGGCAATCGAGGCCCGACTGGAACGCGCCGCAGAGCTGCTGGGCGATCTGACCGGGCCGGTCATCGCCGAATACTATCGCCGCTTTCCCGCAGCCCGCGCCAGCTTTGTCCATCATTCTCCCCACGGGCCGGAACGGCTTGAGGCGGAGATGGTCGGTAACACGCTCTACTACGTCATGACCTGGTTTGAATCCCCCACCGAGGCGCGGATCTATTTCGATACCTCTGTCCCGCACCACCGCGTGGCGCTGGATGTGACGCCCGACTGGTTCCGCGGTCTGATCGATGCACTGATCGATGTGATCGAAGCCGCAGTTCCGGCGATCGATGCCGCCGAACAAAAAGCCTGGGATGAAATGCGCGCAGCACTCGTCGGACTGGTCGAGCGCAACCGTTTCGTCTAGCGGGACGGCCATGACTGCGCCGCGCTTCCAGTTCGATATTCACGCCACCGATGGCAAGGCCCGCACCGGCACGATCCGGATGCGGCGCGGAGAGATCCGCACGCCCGCCTTCATGCCGGTCGGCACCGCCGCCACGGTCAAGGCGATGAAGCCGGAAAGCGTGCGCGCGACCGGTGCCGATATCCTGCTGGGCAATACCTATCACCTGATGCTGCGGCCGGGGGCAGAGCGGGTTGCGCGGCTGGGCGGGCTGCACAAGTTCATGAACTGGGATCGCCCGATCCTGACCGACAGCGGCGGCTATCAGGTGATGAGCCTGAGCGAGCTGCGCAAGATCACCGAGGACGGGGTCACCTTTAAAAGCCACCTCGATGGCAGCCGCCACCTGTTGACGCCCGAACGCTCGATGGAAATCCAGCGCCTGCTCGGCAGCGATATCGTCATGGCCTTTGATGAATGCCCGCGCGCCGATGCGCCATATGACACCATCGCCCAGTCGATGCGGATGTCGATGCGCTGGGCCGCGCGCAGCCGCGCCGGGTTCGATAGCGGCACGGAACACGCCGAACGCTCCGCTCTGTTCGGCATCCAGCAGGGCGCGCTCAACGAAGACCTGCGCCGTGAAAGTGCCGAGGCGCTGCAGGAAATCGGCTTTGACGGTTATGCCATCGGCGGGCTCGCTGTGGGTGAGGGGCAGGAGGCGATGTTCGCCACGCTCGATTTCGCGCCCGGGATGTTGCCGGTGGATCGTCCGCGCTATCTGATGGGTGTGGGCAAGCCCGATGATCTGGTCGGCGCGGTGGAGCGCGGGGTCGATATGTTCGATTGCGTCCTGCCCAGCCGCTCGGGCCGTAACGGGCAGGGCTTCACCTGGCATGGCCCGGTCAACCTGCGCAATGCCAAGCATGCCGAGGATAGCGTGCCGCTGGACGAGCGCTGCCCCGGCGATTGCTGCACCAGGTACAGCCGCGCCTATCTCCATCACCTGCACAAGAGTGGCGAGATCCTGGGCGCCATGCTGCTGACCGAGCATAACCTGACCTTCTATCAGCAGTTGATGCAGGCCATGCGCGATGCAATTGCCGCCGGATCCTTCGCCGCCTTCGCCGCGCAGTTTCGCGCCGACTACTTCGCCGCATAACTGCGCATACGAATAACTTTCCCGGCTTGGCTGTCCTGATCCGCGCAAGGCGATAGATTGCCGCGCAACAGTTCGGGAGAGTTTGCGATGCGGAATGGGTTGATTGGCGGCGCACTGGCGCTGGTGCTGG
>CAWUNP010000408.1:0-1927 GCA_963923805.1 uncultured Novosphingobium sp.
ATGAATTCGCGCGGGCTGATGGAGCTGATCGTGATCAACATCGGCCTGCAGCGCGGGATCATCACCCCGGCGCTGTTCTCGATGCTGGTGGTCATGGCGATTGTTACCACGCTGATGGCATCGCCGCTGTTCGAAGTGGTCTATGGTAAGAAAGCGCGGGCGGAAGGGCGGCTGTAAAGCGACATTGCAATCGATTGTTGCGGAGTTCTTCGGCAAGCCCTAGGCTGGGATGATACGGGTGCCAAAGGCGCCGTTCGAGGGGATTGGATCGATGACCGCAGCCACCGTGCCTGCCGCCGCCAGCATTACCGCCGGATCGCGTCCGAAGCTCAGCATCGCGCAGATCCTGCAGATGAACCTGGGGTTCCTGGGGCTGCAATTCAGCTTCGGGCTGCAGCAGGCCAACATGTCGCCGATCTGGGGTTATCTGGGGGCAGAGGAAAAGAACTTTGCCTGGCTGGGCATTGCCGGTCCGCTGACCGGGCTGATCGTCCAGCCGATCATCGGCTCGCTCAGTGACCGCACCTCGTCGCGCTGGGGGCGGCGTACGCCTTACTTCGTCGTCGGCGCCCTGATGTGTGCGCTAGGCCTCTTTCTGATGCCGCTCTCTGCCTCGGTGCTGATGGCCTTCTCGCTGCTGTTCCTGCTCGATGTCGGCAACAACGTGACGATGGAACCCTATCGCGCCTATGTGAATGACCGGCTTGAAGCCGACCAGCGCGGCTTCGGTTTCCTCAGCCAGAGCGCCTTCACCGGCCTGGCGCAGTGCCTCGCCTATCTCAGCCCGACGCTGCTGGTCACGCTGTTCGGGCTGAGCCGAGACGCCACCCAGGGCGGCGGAATCCCGACCTTTACGCTGGTCTCGTTCTGGATCGGTTCGGTGCTCTCGCTGGGCACGATTCTCTGGTCGATCACCCGTGTTCCAGAACTGAAGCTGCCAGAGGCTGAGCGGGCCCGCCTCGCAGCCTTGCCGAAAACTCCCGCGGCAACCCTGGGCGAAATCCTGGGCGCGATCCGCGACATGCCCCGCGCCATGCGATCGATGGCCTGGATGAGCCTGTTCCAGTGGTATGCCATGTCGGGCTACTGGGGCTATGTCACCAATTCGATCAGCCGCTCGGTCTATGGCACGGCCGATGCCAGCACGGCGGCCTATCGCGAAGCCGTGCTGACCAATGGCCAGGTCGGCGCCTTCTTCAACCTGATCGCCTTCCTCGCCGCGCTGGCCATGGCCCCGCTAGCCCGCCGCCTTGGTGCGGGCCGTCTGCACACGGTCTGCCTGACCCTGTCGGGCTGCGCCATGCTGGCTATTCCGATGATCGCCCAGAAGGAACTGCTGTTCGTGGCAGCCATTGGCATCGGGTTGGGCTGGGGTTCGATCATGGGCAATCCCTACATCATCCTGGCCGATACGATCCCGCCCGAGCGGACCGGCGTTTACATGGGCATCTTCAATATGTTCATCTGCCTGCCGATGCTGATCTTCGCGGCGACGATGAGCTTTGCCTACGAACCGCTGCTCGGCGGTGACGCGCGCAACGTGTTGCGCGTTTCGGGGGTTTGCATGATGCTGGCGGCGATCGCCGTCTGGCGGATCAAGGAAGGGCGGGGAAGCGCAGTTGCCGCAGGCTGATACCTGGATTGTCCTGCATGGCCGCGCCTCCAGCCTGGTGCTGGAAGTGGTGCCCGGCGAGGCGCCGCTGTGGCGCTATTGGGGGCCGCGCTTGCCAGATGGCGCACTACCCGGTCCGCTGCGCGGCGATCGGCCAACGCCCAGCTTCTCGCCCGATTTCGATCAGCCGCTCAGCCTTGTGCCCGGGCTTGGGCAGGGCTGGTTTGGCGAACCGGGCCTGAAGGTCCATCGCGCCGGGCGGGACTGGACCTTTCAGGCAGGCGCCTGTGCGGTGGATCAACAGGGCCAGCAGGC
>CAWUNP010000409.1:0-1923 GCA_963923805.1 uncultured Novosphingobium sp.
TGACCAACGAGGCGCTGATCCGCGAGGAATACCGCGGCATCCGCCCGGCCCCCGGCTATCCGGCCTGCCCGGACCACAGCCTCAAGCCGATCCTGTTCGAGCTGCTCGACGCCCCGGCGAACACGGGCATCACCCTGACCGAAAGCTATGCCATGCTGCCCACTGCGGCCGTATCGGGCTTCTACTTCGGCCACCCGCAATCGGAATACTTCGGCGTGGCGCGGATCGGGCGTGATCAGGTGGAAGACTATGCCGCGCGGCGCGGGGTAGACCTGCCCACGGCGGAGCGCTGGCTGCGGCCCAATCTCGACTGACACTCGACAAGCGGGGCGCGGGCACTAGGGTGCAGGCCATGCGCCTGCCCATCCTGCTCGCCTGCCTGATCCTTGCCGCACCGCTGCAGGCGCAGGCCGTGCCTGCCAGCGTTGCCGTGGCGTTTGACCGGCATGGGGTCCGCCCGGTCCTGGCCGAAGGACTGGCTGATCGCGCGACCGGGCGAACCGTCACCGCCGACAGCCCGGTGCGGATCGCCTCGATCTCCAAGCTGGTCACCACGCTGGGTGTTCTGCGGCTGGTCGATCAGGGCCGGCTCAGCCTTGATCGCGATGTGTCGGACTACCTCGGCTGGCGCCTGCGCAACCCGGCCTTCCCGGACCAGCCGATCACGCTACGCCTGCTGCTGAGCCACCAGTCGAGCCTTCGCGACGGAGGTGAGCGCTATATCATCCCGCTGGGCGTCACGCTGCGCGAGCGGCTGGCCGAACCGGCAATGTGGGACGCCGATCATGGCCCGCAGGCCAGCTGGTTCGCCTATAGCAATATCAACTTCCCGGTGGCCGCCAGCGTGATCGAGCGCGTGACGGGCGAGCGGTTTGACGTGGCGATGAGCCGGCTGGTGCTGAAGCCGCTGCAGCTGGATGCCTGCTTCAACTGGGGCGCAGGGTGCAGCGCCGTTGCCTTTCGCCGGGCGACGATCCTTTACCGCGCCAGTGGCGAAGTAGCGCGCGATGACCTGAAGGGCCAGCCGCCGCTCTGCCCGGTGGTTCCCGGGCAGGACGGCTCGTGCGACCTGACGCACTACCAGCCGGGACAGAACGGCGCGCTGTTCGGCCCGCAGGGGGGACTGCGCATCTCGATGACCGATCTGGCCAAGGTCGGCCAGATGCTGGCGCGCGGCGGCCAAGGCTTTCTCTCGGCCCGATCCTATCGCGAGATGACCCGCGCGCAGTGGCTGGCCGGTCCGGGCAAGGGCGGGGTCAGCGAATATGGCGAGAACAACGGCTTCTTCTGCGACTATGGCCTGGGGCTGCACCGCATTGGCAGCGCGGCGCCCGGCTGCAAGGATGACCTGTTCGGCGATGGCAAGATGCGGATGGGCCATTCGGGCGAAGCCTATGGCCTGCGTTCAGGCCTGTGGTTCGATCCCAAGAGCGGCACGGGCCTGGCCTTCTTCACCAGCGCACTGGCCGATGATGCGCCGAAGGGCCGCTCTGCCTTCACGGCTGCCGAAGAGTCCGTTGTGGAGAGAGCGGGCCACTAGCCCTTCCGCTGCGCGTACCACCCGGCTAGGCGCTGGTCGGTGACACGCGATGCCCTTCTTGACCAGCTGCACACCACTTTCGGGTTCAGCGCCTTTCGCGGGGTGCAGGAACAGGTGGTCGAGCGGGTCATGGCTCGGCAGTCGACCCTGGCGATCATGCCGACCGGGGCGGGGAAATCGCTGACTTACCAGCTACCGGCGGTCATGCTGGAAGGGACCTGCGTGGTCGTCTCCCCGCTGATCGCGCTGATGCATGATCAACTGCGCGCCGCCACCGCCAACGGCATCCGCGCCGCCACCCTGACCAGCGCCGATCTGGACCGGGCCGAGACGATTGAACGGTTTCGTTCCTGTCTCTTATACACATCTGACGCTGCCGACGA
>CAWUNP010000410.1:0-1907 GCA_963923805.1 uncultured Novosphingobium sp.
AGATGTGTATAAGAGACAGATCCGGGAAGGCTATGTGTCGGTCACGCCGTTGCAGATCGACCTGACCCGTTACGACCGTCTTGAAACACTGGCCCACTGGCTCGACGACGACGCATGAATCATCGCATCGAAGGCATCGGCATGACCTCGCGTCGTACGCGCGAGCGCATGGTCGGACGCCTGAAAGAACAGGGCATCAGCCATCCGGATGTGCTGCGGGTCATGCTGGAAACACCCCGCCACCTGTTTGTCGAGGAAGCACTGGCGAGTCGGGCCTATGAGGATACGGCCTTGCCGATCGGCTTCAACCAGACCATTTCCCAGCCCTACATCGTGGCCCGCATGACGGAGTTGCTGCTGGACGCAGGCCCGTTGGACAAGGTGCTGGAAGTCGGAACCGGCTCCGGCTATCAGACGGCCATCCTGGCCCAACTGGTCAAGCGCGTCCATTCGGTCGAACGGATCTACCCGTTGCAACAGCGCGCGCGGCGCTGCTTGCAGGACCTGCAATTGCGCAACGTGCGCCTCAAGCACAGTGATGGCGGCTGGGGCTGGGACGAATACGCCCCCTATGACGCCATACTCGGCACCGCCGCACCGGGTGAAATCCCGGAAGCCCTGCTTAGCCAGATGGCCCGCCGCAGCGTGATGGTCATCCCCGTGGGGCAGGGCCGAACGCAGATATTGAAGCGGGTGAGACGCAACGAGACCGGATTTGAGGTCGAGGAGATCGAACCGGTCAATTTCGTTCCGTTCCTGCCCGGTGTGCTCTGACTGACTGGTTGCATCAAGCAGCTCAGCGCAACCTGGCCGCGGCCCCGCCCCGGCTCAACCGTCCTTGGCGCACTTGTAGGCCTTGCCAACCAGGGTGGAGTTGGACGTGCCTCCGCTCAGCTCATGCTGTGAATGTTGCTGTTGCTGGATCAGCACGGCATTGGCACCCAGTCGGGCTGCTTCATTCTTGATGTCATTCCGCGCCCCGAGCAGCAGGTTCTGATTGGTGGTGAATGTGCCGGAAAAGCGGTTTCCTTGGGTACCACTGACATCGCCGACATAGACACACTTCTTCACCTCTTTGGGCGTCATCATGATCTCGACCCGGTCGGCGCCGGGGTTCAAAGGCTGTGCTGCGCAACCTGAGAGAATGACCAGGCAGCCGGCGGTGAGGGTTTTGTTCATGGTGTGCTCCTGAATTGCGCAAGTAAGGCGTAAGCGAATGTGTTCAGACGCTACGCCGTATAATTCGGAGGGTCAAGACGCCAATGGCCGTTGTTGCTCAACCCGTCCGCCTGCCCTCCTACCCGAAAGACCATGGACTTCATCCGTATTCGCGGTGCCCGCACACACAACCTTGGAAATATCAGTCTCGACCTGCCGCGTGACCGGCTGATTGTCATCACCGGACTGTCAGGCTCGGGGAAGTCCTCGCTGGCCTTCGACACGATTTACGCCGAAGGCCAGCGACGCTACGTCGAATCGCTGTCTGCCTACGCGCGGCAATTCCTGTCCGTGATGGAAAAGCCGGATGTGGATCACATCGAGGGACTGTCCCCGGCGATCTCCATCGAACAGAAATCCACGTCGCACAATCCCCGTTCAACCGTCGGCACCATCACCGAAATCTACGATTACCTGCGCCTGCTCTATGCCCGGGTTGGCACGCCGCGCTGCCCGGAACACGGCGTGTCCCTGCAGGCGCAAACCATCAGCCAGATGGTCGATCAGGTCATGAGCGAACCGCAAGACAGCCGCTGGATGTTGCTGGCGCCGGTCATCAGCGAGCGCAAGGGCGAGCACCTGCAGGTGCTGGACGATCTGCGCAATCGCGGTTTCGTTCGCGCCCGCATCAATGGCGAGGTCTACGAACTCGAGGAGGCGCCCAAGCTGGAGTTGCGCAAGAAACATAC
>CAWUNP010000411.1:0-1905 GCA_963923805.1 uncultured Novosphingobium sp.
CGATGGACTGGGTCGAGGACGATTTCACCGCCGGCTTCGTGTTCAACAACCCTAACGCCAAGGGCAGCTGTGGCTGCGGTGAGAGCTTTACGGTCTAGCCGCTAGCGCAGCCGCAGTGCGGCAACACAGGCCGCGCGGTCAACATCCTGGCCATCGCTGGCTCGGCGCGCCTCGACATAGGTGGCCTGGCCATCGCGTCCATTCGCCCCCGGATAAAGATAGATATCGAGCACGCAGGCGGTGCCGACATACTGGAGCTTGCGGGCATCGCCTTCCTGCACGTCCAGCCGCGGGGTGCCAAACTGGCGGACCAGCTCGGCGGCGGGCGCGCCGATCACCCCTTCAAGCCCCGGCAGGATCTGGATCCGGGCGGCGGGCGGCGGGGTGCGCACCGGTGGACGGACCGGGGTCAGCGCCGGCCTGATCACCGGGCGGGTTACCGCGGGCCTGACCGGTGTGCTCTTGCTGCGCGGCGGCGGGCTGCCGGCGCAGGCGGCCAGCGCCGGAAGCACGGCCATTGCGAGCAGGATCTTAGGCGACATCGGTTTCAAACGCGCGTGGCATGGCGGGGGCATTGCCGCTGGCGCTGAACGAGTCAACCGCACCCCGCCTTGCCCTGCGGCCGAATGATGGCTAGGCGCGCCGGTTGTAACGCCCCCGCGCCAGAGGATTATCCGTGTCTGCAGCAACCACCGACGTGATTGCCATTGGCAACGCCATTGTCGATGTCATGGCGCCCTGCGCCGACGAACTGATCGAACAGCTTGGGCTGGTGCGCGGCGGCATGACCCTGATCGATACCGATCGGGCCAAGGCGCTCTACACCGCGATGGGTCCGGCGCGCGAGATCTCGGGCGGCTCCGCGGCGAACACGCTGGCGGGGCTGGCGGCGCTGGGTGCGAAGTGCGCCTTTATCGGGCAGGTAGCCGATGACCAGCTGGGCGAAGTCTTTGCCCATGACATTCGCGCCGGCGGGATCGAATTCGCCACGCCAGTCCGCGCAGGCGATCCGCCAACGGCGCGTTGCCTGATTTTCGTGACGCCCGATGGCCAGCGGACGATGAACACCTTCCTCGGTGCCTCGCAGTTCCTGCCGTCCGCCGCGCTGGACGAAGCGGCGATTGCCGCGGCCAAGGTGCTCTACCTGGAAGGCTACTTGTGGGATCCGGAAGAACCCCGTGCGGCCATGCGCCGGGCGATTGCGGCTGCCCGTGGCGCCGGACGCCAGGTGGCCTTCACGCTGTCAGACGCCTTCGTGATCGATCGCCACGGCGATGATTTTCGCCAGCTGATCGCCGAAGGCCAGATCGACATCCTGTTCGCCAACCATGTCGAACTGGCGGCGCTGACCGGCGAAGACGATTTCGATGCCGGGATTGCCGCGCTGCAAGGCAAGGTGCCGGTGCTGGTCGTGACCCGCAGCGAGCAGGGCGCGGTTGCCGTCGCCCACGGCCAGCGCGCCGAAGTCCCGGCCGAGCCGGTTGCGCGCGTGGTCGATACGACGGGTGCGGGTGACCTCTTCGCCGCCGGGTTCCTCTATGGCCACGTCAACGACCGGCCGCTGGACGAATGCCTGACCCTGGGCGCGATCTGCGCGGGCGAGATCATCTCGCACTTCGGCGCGCGGCCCGAAGCAAACCTGACCGCGCTAGTGAAGGCGCGGCTGGGTTAAGGTCCGTCTTTGGCAGTACGGACAGGCCATCCGGCCTGTCCTTGCATCACCAGCCCGCTCCCCCGGCTCAACCGCCCACAGGGTACAATGACCGGGCGGTTGGGCCGGGGGAGCGGGCTGGTGATGCCCTGCTCCGGCAAAGCCGGAACAGCGATCAAACTTCCTTTTCCCGGGCCACTTCGCGCCAGCCGATGTCGCGGCGGCAGAACAGGTCCGGGGCCTTGATGCAATCG
>CAWUNP010000412.1:0-1901 GCA_963923805.1 uncultured Novosphingobium sp.
ATCTCGATCGCCGACTGGACGCGGGTTGGCACGCCGAGCTGCTCCAGCGCGTTCTGCATGGCGAGCGCGTTCATCACGGTGGCCAGCATGCCCATGTAATCGGCCTGCGCCCGGTCCATACCCTTGGCCGCCCCGGCCATGCCGCGGAAGATATTGCCACCGCCGATGACCAGGCAGATTTCGAGGCCCGATTCCTTGGCCGCCTTCACTTCGGCAGCCAGTTCGGCCACGAATTCGGGATCGATCCCGAACTGCTGCTGCCCCATCAGCACTTCGCCAGAAAGTTTCAGCAGGATGCGCTTGTAGCGGGGCTGGGTCATGGGGTTCGATATCGCTCTAACAGGGGTTTGCGCGGCCTTATACCGAGCACCCGTCAAAGCCAAGCCGGGAGGCTCGGCAAGTCCCCGGCAATGGCTGATGGCTCACCCCATCGGATAACGGATTTCCTTCGAAACCTTGTCGATGGCCTTCATCACCTCATCTGACAGGATCAGGTCCCCGGCCGCAAAAATCTCGTCCAGCTGGTCCTCGCGGGTCACGCCCACGATGGTCGAGGCGACGAAATCGTGCTGCTTCGACCAGGCCACCGCCATGGTCGTGCCGCTGATCCCGGCTTCGGCCGCAATCGCCAGGAACCGCTCGGTCGATTGCAGCGACCGTTCGTTGACGAAGCGCCGCGCCATGACCTGCTGGCGGCCTTCCATCCCCAGATAGCGCGAGAACCGCGCCCCATCCGGCCGCGCGCCAGCCTGGTACTTGCCGCTTAGCACCCCGCCCGCGATCGGCGAATAGGGGATCAGGCTGACCCCTTCCTTGCGGCAGACCTGCGCCAGTTCATCCTCGAACCGGCGGTTGTTGAGGCTGAAATTGTTCTGGATCGTCTGGTAACGTGCCGTCCCCAGCCGCTCGGCCGTGGCGATCGACTTCATCAATCCCCACGAGGTTTCGTTCGAGCAGCCGGTGATCCGCACCTTGCCATCGCGCACCAGCTCATCGAGCACTTCCATCGTTTCTTCATAGGGCGTGTCGTGATCGGGCCAGTGGGTCTGGTAGAGATCGATGTAATCGGTTTGCAGTTTGCGCAGGCTGTCCTCGACCGCGGTGATGATGTTGCGCCGGTCCAGCGCGGTCATGCCCGAACGCTTGGGGCTCTTGAACCAGACATGGCTCGGGCCCGAAACCTTCGTCGCCATGATGATCGCATCGCGCGGCTTGGCCTTCATCCAGCGGCCGACGATCTCCTCGGTCCGCCCCACCCACTTGGGATCCGGCGGGACCGGATAACCTTCGGCGGTATCATAGAAATTGATCCCGAAATCGAAGCAGCGATCGAGAATGCGGTGCGCCGCCGCCTCATCGGTCTGACTGCCGAAGGTCATGGTTCCCATGCAGATGTCGGATACGGTGATGGCCGATTTGCCCAGGCGGCGGGTCTGCATGGCGGATTCTCCGTGTTGCTGTTTTTCATGCTGATGACGTGGCCAAGCCCCCCGCGTCAACCGCGCATGCAAAAAGGGCCCGCCGATCCGGCGAGCCCTTGTTGTCAGCAGTTCCGGACGGAGCCGGAAGAAGCTTAGTTCAGACCGGCAGCCGCAGCCACTTCGGCGGCGAAGTCGGTGACTTCCTTCTCGATGCCTTCGCCGAGCTGGAAGCGGACATAGTCCTTCAGCACGATCTTGGTGCCGGCGGCCTTGCCGGCCTGCTCAACGACCTGGGCGACCGGGGTCTTGTTGTCCATGACGAACAGCTGGCTGAGCAGCGCGTTGTCCTTGGCAAACTTGGCAACGGCGCCATCGACCATCTTCGCCTGGACTTCAGCCGGCTTGCCCGATTCGGCAGCCTTTTCGGCCGCGATCTTGCGTTCGCGGGCGATCATGTCCTGATCGAGGTCTTCGGCGTTC
>CAWUNP010000413.1:0-1888 GCA_963923805.1 uncultured Novosphingobium sp.
GTAGAGAGGTCTCGTGGGCTCGGAGATGTGTATAAGAGACAGGACGGTGCCGAACTGCGCGATCTGATAGACGAGGAGCTGGCGCCCTATCTGCCGCATCAGGCGGCAGCGGCGAGGCGCGTAACCCTTGACGGGCCGCGCCTGAAACTCAAGCCCATGACCGCCCAGTCAATTGCGCTGATCGTCCATGAACTTATCACCAATGCCCTCAAGCATGGGTCCCTCTCACGGCCCGAAGGCCGCCTGACGATCGAATGGCAGGTAGAAGGAGAGCTTCCGAACCAGCGCCTGCTGCTGCGCTGGGTCGAACAGGATGGACCGGTGATCTCTGCCCCCGGCACGGCCAACTTTGGCTTGGCCCTGATCGAAACCACGGCGCAGGACCAGCTTTATGGCAAGATCAATTCGATCTGGAATCCTGATGGACTGACGATCGAGCTGGCCATCCCGATTGGTGACCTGTTCCGATCGATAAATCCCCCGGGCTGAAAGACCATGCGCCGGGTCTGATCGGGTTCGCCCGGCAGGAAAATTCGCCATTGTCTGCTGGTCAGCGGGGGGGCATGGCGACGCAAACAGATTCGAGAGGTATCACCTATGCACCAGATAGATCACTTCATCGCCGGTGGAACCGGTGGTCTTGCCGCAGGCCGCAAGGCCCCGGTCTATGATCCGAACAGCGGCGCAGTTCAGGCCGAAGTCGTGCTTGGCGGCCAGGACGCGCTGGATCGCGCCGTAGCCGCCGCACAGGCCGCCCAGCCCGCCTGGGCCGCCACCAATCCGCAGCGCCGCGCCCGCGTAATGTTCAATTTCAAGGCGCTGGTCGAAGCCCATATGGACGAACTGGCCCATATGCTCAGTGCCGAGCATGGCAAGGTCATCGCCGATGCCAAGGGTGATATCCAACGCGGACTTGAAGTGGTCGAATTCTGCTGCGGCATTCCGCACGCGCTGAAGGGCGAGTACACCCAGGGCGCCGGCCCCGGCATCGATGTCTATTCAATGCGCCAGCCGCTGGGCATCGGCGCCGGCATCACCCCGTTCAATTTCCCGGCGATGATCCCGCTGTGGATGGGCGCAGTCGCCATGGCAACCGGCAATGCCTTCATCCTGAAGCCCAGCGAACGCGATCCCTCGGTGCCCAATCGCCTCGCGGAACTCTGGCTGGAAGCAGGCCTGCCCGAAGGCATCTTCCAAGTGGTCCACGGCGACAAGGAAATGGTCGACGCGATCCTTGACCATCCGGCCATTTCGGCAGTCAGCTTCGTTGGCTCGTCCGACATCGCGCACTACGTCTACAACCGCGGCGTGGCTGCCGGTAAGCGGGTCCAGGCGATGGGCGGGGCGAAGAACCACGGCATCGTCATGCCCGATGCCGATCTCGACCAGGTGGTCAATGACCTTGCCGGTGCAGCCTTTGGCTCGGCAGGGGAGCGCTGCATGGCGCTGCCGGTTGTCGTGCCGGTGGGTGATGACACCGCCGAGCGGCTCAAGGCCAAGCTGATCCCGGCGATCGAGGCCCTGAAGGTGGGGGTATCGACCGATCCAGAAGCCCATTACGGCCCGGTCGTCACCGCCCAGCACAAGACCAATATTGAACGCTGGATCCAGACCTGCATCGATGAAGGCGGCGAACTGGTGGTCGATGGCCGCGGCTTCACGCTGCAGGGGCACGAGAACGGCTTCTTCGTCGGCCCGACGCTGTTTGACCGGGTGACCCCGGGCATGAGCAGCTATCACAACGAGATCTTCGGCCCCGTGCTGCAGATGGTGCGCGCCAAGGATTTCGAGGAAGCGCTGAGCCTGCCGAGCAAGCACCAGTATGGCAATGGCGTGGCCATCTTCACCCGCAACGGCCACGCCATTGCCATACTGGTGCTTGCTCGGC
>CAWUNP010000414.1:0-1886 GCA_963923805.1 uncultured Novosphingobium sp.
GGGTGCTGCTAATGCTGCCGCTGTGGCGCTGGAGCGGCGGACGCTGGCCGCACCGACCGGCGCTTAAACTTCATGCCCTGCGCGGCGCGATCAGCGCAGGGCTGGCCACGAGCTTCTTCTGGGGGCTGGTCCGCTTGCCGCTGGCCGAAGCAATCGCCTTGTCGTTCATCGCGCCGCTGATCGCGCTCTACCTTGCCGCCGTGATGCTGGGAGAGAAGATCGGGCGCAACGCGATCATTGCATCGCTGCTCGGCTTTGCTGGCGTGCTCGTGATCGGTGCAGGCCGGCTTGGCCGCGAAGCGCTTAGCGAGGATGCCATGTGGGGCATTGGCGCCGTGCTGCTTTCTGCCGTGCTCTATGCCTTCAACCTGATCTTCCAGCGCAAGCAGGCGCAATTGGCCAGCCCGCAGGAAGTGGCGCTGTTCCAGATGGGCTTTGCCGGGCTGTTCCTGTCATTCGCTGCACCCTGGCTGGCGGTAACGCCCAGCCTGCCCGCATTGGGCGAGATTGCCACGGGTGCAGCCTTGGCGGCTGTTTCGCTGATGCTGCTCAGCTGGGCCTATGGCCGCGCCGAAGCCCAGGTGCTGCTGCCCATAGAATACACCGCCTTCGTCTGGGCGGCGCTGTTCGGCTGGCTCGTCTTTGCCGAACCGGTGACACTGGAAACGCTGGCCGGGGTGGTGCTGATCGTGATCGGCTGCTGGATCGCCGCGCGCAAGGCGGCACCGGCGCATACCGAGCAGACCACACTTTAATCCGCTCCATCCGGGATTCCCGACCCAGCCCCGGGTGAAGGGGTTGACCTTGAGGCGAAACCCGCGCATCGGCGGCGCCGATACGGCTCGGCTGCACCCGCGAAAGGGGCGTGCGCGCAGGCGGGCACCACCAACAGGAGTATACGCGGGATGACCCAGGTCGGACAGGACACGCTCGGGACGCGCAGCACGCTTAGCGTCGGCGGCAAGGACTATGCCTATTATTCGCTGAAGAAGGCTGCGGCCAAGCTGGGCGATGTCAGCCGCCTGCCATTCTCGATGAAGGTCCTGCTGGAAAACCTGCTCCGCTTTGAAGACGGTGGCTTCACCGTCTCCACCGACCACGTCAAGGCCGTGATCGACTGGCAGAAGAACCCCAAGGAATCGACCGAGGAAATCCAGTACCGCCCGGCCCGCGTGCTGCTGCAGGACTTCACCGGCGTGCCCTGCGTGGTCGATCTGGCCGCGATGCGCGATGCCATCGCCAAGCTGGGCGGCGATACCAGCAAGATCAATCCGCTGGTCCCGGTCAACCTGGTGATCGACCACTCGGTCATGGTCGACGAATTCGGCCACCCCAAGGCGTTCCAGGAAAACGTCGAGATCGAATACCACCGCAACATGGAACGCTATGACTTCCTGAAGTGGGGTTCCAAGTCGCTCAACAACTTCTACGCCGTGCCCCCGGGCACCGGCATCTGCCACCAGGTGAACCTGGAAAACATCGCCCAGGCGGTGTGGACCAGCCAGGATGCCAGCGGCGCGACGATCGCCTATCCCGACACCTGCGTCGGCACCGATAGCCACACCACCATGATCAACGGTCTGGGCGTGCTGGGCTGGGGCGTTGGCGGGATCGAAGCCGAAGCCGCCATGCTGGGCCAGCCGGTCTCGATGCTGATCCCCGAAGTGGTCGGCTTCAAGCTGACCGGCGCCCTGCGCGAAGGCGTGACCGCGACCGACCTGGTGCTGACCTGCACCAACATGCTGCGCAAGCATGGCGTGGTGGGCCGCTTTGTCGAATACTACGGTCCGGGCCTCGCCTCGCTCAGCCTGGCTGACCGCGCGACCCTGGCCAACATGGCTCCGGAATATGGCGCGACCTGCGGCTTCTTCGGGATCGACGACAAG
>CAWUNP010000415.1:0-1882 GCA_963923805.1 uncultured Novosphingobium sp.
CACTGTCGGTGGCGATGCGCTGGTGATCAATGGCCAGCCGGTCAAGCTGAGTGCGCTGCGCGAAGCCAACGAAAGCTTCTTCCGCGACTGGATGGAAAGCTAAGCGGATGCCCGAGGCGGGCTATTCCGGCACGCCGCTGGCGAAGAAACTTAACCTGCGTGACGGCATGCGGGTGTGGTTCGATGCCATGCCCGAGAGCGTGGCTGACGAAATCGACGAATTTGCCCTGGAGCTGTTCTTCGTGGCCGACCCGGCAGAGGGCATCGACGGCGCGCATGTTTTCGTGACAGAACGCGCTGTGCTGGAAGCACGGCTAAACAGCTTGCGCTACCAGATCGCAACAGATGGTCAGATCTGGGTCAGCTGGCCGAAGCAGGTTTCTAAAGTGCCGACCGACATCACCGAGGACAGGATCCGTGAGATAGCCCTGCCGCTTGGCCTGGTCGATACCAAGGTCTGCGCGGTGGACGATGTCTGGTCTGGCCTGAAACTGGTGATCCGCAAGGACCTCCGCTGAGCGCAGGGGCTCTCCCTCATCGTCACCCTGAACTTGTTTCAGGGCCCATTTCGCGGTCGGCCCAGCTGTTACAGGACAGCGGCCAACCGCCCGGTCTATGAACCGGTCCATCCTGCCATTCCCGCGGCACGATGGGCCCTGAAACAAGTTCAGGGTTACGGCGTTATTGAGGCCGGAGCCGTGTCGTCCGTCAGGCGGCCTGCTTGTTCACGGGCGCCATCAGATCGTAGGGATCGATCCCGGCGGCGCGCCACATGTCGTGGGCCTGCCGGTAATACCGGCCCGGATTGATCCCCAGCTTCGCGCGGGCTTCGTCCAGCGGCATGGCCAGCAGTTCGCGGATCGACATTTCGACCAGACGCGGGCAAGCCTTGCCCGACTTCTGTCCTTCGCGCACGGCGCGGAACACCGGCACCTTCACAGTGGCGCGGCGGGCAATTTCGAACGCCCCGGCATAGCCCAGGAACAGGTGCGCCAGCGCCGGCTGCTGGCTGTAGGTAAAGGCCAGCACGCACTGTTCGCCCAGCGCATCGCGGCCATAGCCCGTCAACACGTGCATCAGGTCATGCGTGTCACGCAGGCGGCGGAAGTACCAATCGACCTGATCGTTGAAGAACATGTCAGCCGGACGATACTTGTCGAGCTCGTCCACCAGGCCTTGGGCCGAGAGCCCTTCCCGCTCCATGAAATCGCAATAGGCGTGCGCCACGGTGCCCTTGGGCAGGCGGCGCAGGCTGGCGTGATCGTCCAGGATCGTCACCAGCGAGGGCTCGCTCGCCCGGATCTTCTGGCCGAGCTCGGTGGAAAGGAACGCCTTGGCCGCATCATAAACGCCGGTCCACGGCAGCGCCTCGAAAATCTTCGCAACTTCGGCGGTGTTTTCCTTGTCCTTCACCAGCTCCTTGAAGTGGTGCCAGGCCTTCGGAAGATTGTACTGCATCTTCGGACGGCCCGGCAGCATCAGCGGCAGATCGTCCTCACCGCCCGGAACGGCGGCGTTAGGGGCAGTGATCGAAGGCGAAAGCGAGTCCATGATGCGGCACCTGCTGGTTACTTACATGAATGTCATTAGCAGATTCGCGGACTAGCTGCAAACCGGTTTCAGAAGTTCTACCGATCAGCCCTGCACCCAGTCCCCGCGCCCGATCCCCAGCAATAACAGCACGCTGGTAAGATCCCCGGCGGCAACATAGCCGTGCGCCGCCTCCTTGGCCTTGGGCTTGGCATGATAGGCGATCCCGTGGGTCGCCGCGCGCAGCATCGGGATGTCGTTCGCGCCGTCTCCCGTGGCCAGGCTGGCGCCGCCGCGCAGCGCCACTTCCTCGCGCAGCACGGCCTCCTTGACGCTGCTGTCAACAATCCCG
>CAWUNP010000416.1:0-1881 GCA_963923805.1 uncultured Novosphingobium sp.
GCCCAGCAGGGCGCGGTCCAGCTGTCGCAGTTCGGGGCCGAGGTGCTGACCGTCAACCTGACGGGACGGATCGCCTTGCGCGAATTGGGAGTTTTGATGACTGCGATCATGGTGGCGGGCCGTTCGGGCTCGTCCTTCGCGGCGCAGATCGGGACGATGAAGCTGACCGAGGAAATTGATGCGATGCGCACGATCGGGGTTTCCCCGGTGGAGGCGCTGGTGATCCCGCGGATCCTGGCGGCGGTGGTGATGATGCCACTGCTGGGCTTTTACGCGGCGATCGCGGCGATTGTCGGCGGGGCGTTCATCTCATCCTTCACGCTGGGCATCCCGTTCATGACCTTCCTGCTGCGCGTGCAGGAAGTGGTGCCGCTGCACGATGTCTGGGTCGGGCTGGTCAAGGCGCCGTTCTTTGGCCTGATCGTGGCCATGTCGGGCTGCTATCAGGGCATGCAGGTCAAGGCCAATGCCGAGGAAGTGGGCCTGCGCACGACCCTGGCCGTGGTCCAGGCGATCTTCATGGTGATCGTGCTCGACGCCTTCTTCGCGGTGTTCTTCACCGAGGTGGGCTGGGGATGAGCGAGGATATCGAAGACATCCGCGAGGACGTGGCCGAAGCCGCGCGCAGCCGGATGCCGGGCCCGTTCCGGGGCGAGTTTCCCATCATCGTCGAGGGCGTGCGCAACGCCTTTGGCGAACAGGTGATCCATGACGGGCTCAGCCTGAAGGTCCGGCGGGGCGAGATTATCGGCGTGGTGGGCGGATCGGGCAGCGGCAAATCGGTGCTGATGCGCTCGATCATTGGCCTGCAGGTGCCGAGCGAAGGCACGATCGAGGTGCTGGGGCAGGATATCACCGCCGCCCGCGACGACGATGACATCGATATCCGCAGCCGCTGGGGCGTGCTGTTTCAGGGCGGGGCGCTGTTTTCCACCCTCACCGTGGCGGAAAACGTCGAGGTGCCGCTGCGCGAGTTCTATCCCGAGATCAGCGATGAACTGCGGCGCGAGATTGCGCGGTTCAAGGTGATCCTCTCCGGCTTGCCCGAGAGCGCGGCCAACAAGTATCCGGCCGAACTGTCAGGCGGGATGCGCAAACGCGCTGGCCTGGCCCGCGCCCTGGCGCTTGATCCCGAGCTGCTGTTCCTGGACGAGCCGACCGCCGGGCTCGACCCGATCGGGGCGGCGGCCTTCGATGCGCTGACCAAGGAATTGCAGGATACCCTGGGGCTGACCGTGCTCCTGATCACGCACGATCTGGATACCCTGCACGAAATCTGTGACCGGGTGGCCGTGATCGCGGACCGCCGGGTCATCGCGGTCGATACGATCCCGAATCTGCTGAAGCTCGACCATCCGTGGATCCAGGAATACTTCAACGGCCCGCGCGGCCGGGCGGCGCACGTGGCGCAGCAACAGACCATCCGACCCGACAAGGTGATGGACAAGCCGGCCAAGGCAGGGGAATAGGCAGTCATGGAGACGAGAGCCAACTTTGTCTGGGTCGGGGCGGTCACGCTGGGGCTGCTGGCCGTGCTGGCGGCTTTCATCATCTGGATCGCCCGCTGGAACGAAACCAGCCAGAATGCCTATGACATCTTCTTCAAGCAGTCGGTCGATGGCCTGTCCGAAGGCGGCCAGGTCACCTTTGCCGGTGTGCCGGTGGGCCAGATCGAGCATATCGAACTGTGGCCCAAGGATCCCAGCTTCGTGCGCGTGCGGATCGCCGTGAATGAGAAGGTGCCGATCCTGCAAGGCACGGTCGCGACCTTGCAGGGCAGCTTCACCGGCGTTTCGAACATCCAGCTGGAAGGCGCCGTCAAGGGCGCGCCGCCCATCGTTGAGCCGGGGCCGGAAGGTGCGCCGGTGATCCCGACCAAGC
>CAWUNP010000417.1:0-1872 GCA_963923805.1 uncultured Novosphingobium sp.
GTCCATTATGGCACCACTTCCAGCAGCCCCTCGGGGAACAAGGCTGCTGGAAGTGATCTAGGCGCTGGTTTCGGGGGCTGGTTGCAGCGTAGCCTTGGCGCTGGGCGCGCGGTCATTACGCATCGACAGCGCCAGCACCAGTCCGAATGCCAGAAGCAGCAGGATCAGCGAAATCAGCAGCACCCAGCGGACAATCCCCGGCGTCGACCCGGCGCGGACCTGCTCGGTCGTCCGTTCGATCGGGGGTTCATCCATGCTGCCAATCTCCGCGATTTGTCCAACAACCGCCGCTTGCCGACGATTGTTCCACGGATCGACACCAGCGGCCCCGGCAGCGCCAGCTAGAGCAGGTTCAAAATGGCGGGAATATCGAAAAGAAGCCGAAGCAGATCGAACTGTCGGCAACGCCAAGCGGCATGAACAACTGGCTTTCGCCAACCCGGATCGCCCCGCAGGTATAGATCACATCCGGAACATAGCCTTCGCGGTCCTGTTCCGCCGCGGTCAGCAGCGGCCGCGCCGTGCGCCCCAGCACCTTGGCCGGGTCATCCTTGTCAAGCAGGACCGCGCCGATGGCATATTTGCGCATTGCCCCCACCCCATAGATCAGCACCAGCCAGCCTTCGGCAAGTTCAATCGGGGCGCCGCAGTTGCCAACCTGGACAAGCTCCCACGGAAATCTGGGTTCCAGCAGCAGTTCCCCTTCATCCCAGCGGGTGAACGACAGGGACCGGATCAGGTTGATGTTCTTGCCGTCCTGCCGGCCCAACATGGTGTACCAGCCACTGATCTTGCGCGGAAACAAGGCCAGTCCCCGGCTTTGGGTGGCCTGGCCGTGGATCGGCTCAAGCGCGAAATGATCGAAGTCGGACGTGCGGAACAGTTCCGAATGCAGCGCATGGCCGCCAAAGGCCGTATAGGTCTCCAGCCATTCGCGGCTGCCATCATCATGGGTGAACTCGACCAGCCGCAGATCCTCCAGCCCGTTGGACTGGGCCTCGGTCACCGGGAAGATGACCGTGCCGGAAATGGGACTGTCGCGGTGCCGCCGCAGGTAATTGATCCCGCTGCGTGGTTCCGCCGCCGCCAGCAGCGCCGCCGTGGCGAAAGGTGGCTGGGGGTGGCGCGAGAGCTCGCGTTCGGCCGTAACGATGCCCTCGCGAAAGGCGATCGAAGAGATATGCCCCACTCCCACCGCGCGCTGGGCCATGATGAACCGGACGCTGCCCTCTTTCAGGCCCGACTGGTCAGGGTGGCAGATCACACTGGGGTTCATCACGGCAGCCGCCGCATAGCTGTATTCGTGGCAGAAATAGCCACCGATAAGCCGGCGTGTTTCACGCGGGATCGCGGCCGGATCAAGCTTCAGCTGCCAGGCGATCTGGTTGAAACGCTGGTCGAACACATCCTCGATCTGCCAATGGCGCGTGCCAAAATCGCCCAGCACGGCCGCCAGCTCGGCCCGGACGACGCCCTCGTCCAGCGCCAGGACATCCTCCACCCAGGCTTCACGCCTGCCCTTTCGCGCACCCTGCCCCCGCAACGGAAGGTGGAAGGGCCGCACCCCAACCCGCAGCCAGCGCCGCCCGCACCGGATGGCGTGCCACCCTTTGAAGCCCCGCCGATTGCGCCGCCGCCGCCCGGAGAGACCCCGCCGGTTGCAGCGCCGCCCGTGCCGACACCCCCCGTGACAGCGCCCCCCGTGACGGCTCCGCCAGTCGATGTGCCGCCCGCTGCCGTGCCGCCGGTCACCCCGGTGCCGCAACCGGGCAATGTGGTGACCTATGTCAACAACACCCTGCCCTCAAGCAGCCCGGCCAATACCGCGCCGCTGGCGGCGAAGCAGGCGGCGTGGCAGGCGGCGTGGCAGGC
>CAWUNP010000418.1:0-1869 GCA_963923805.1 uncultured Novosphingobium sp.
CGGCAGGCTGCCCCAATCGCCCGATGGCCAGCAATAGCGATACTGATAGGTATCGGCGTTCGACATGGCGCTGCCGGCGATGCCATAGGCCCGGCGCATCACGATCGAGGCAAGCGGCACAGTCGCCTTGTAGATCGCGTTCATCGCCTGCACGCCATAGCGAATCGTCCCGGCAATCTCGGCCTCGCGCCCGATCATGAAACCGGGATTGTCGACCAGGTGGACAATCGGCAGGCGGAACAGGTCGGCCAGCTTGACGAAGCGTTCGACCTTCTCGCTGGTCTTGGCATCCCACGATCCGCCGAGGAAGCTGGGATCGTTGGCCAGCACCATCACCGGCCAGCCATCGAGCCGGGCCAGCGCGGTAATCGCGGCGCGGCCCCACATCCGGCCGATCTCGAACACGGTGCCATGGTCAAACACCAGGTCCATCGCCCGGCGCATCGAATAGACTTCCTTCTCGCCGCGCGGCACCAGGCTGAGCAGCGCTTCCTCGCGGCGGTCGGCCCGGTCTCGATCCGGCGGGCGGGTTGGCCGACATATTCGGGCATGAAGGTCAGGAAGTGCCGAGCGCGGGCAAAGGCCTCGGCCTCGCTCGCCACTTCGTCATCGACCACGCCGTTGCGGGTGTGGATCGAAGAGCCACCCAGCGCTTCCTTGGCCTGCTCGTGATCGGTTGAGCCCTCATCCTTCCAGGCGCTGCCCATGGCATCGACCACGGCGGGGCCGGCGGCGAAAATTTGCGACAGGCCGCGAACCATTACTGAATAGTGGCTGGCGGCAATGCGCGCTGCACCCAGACCCGCCGTTGGGCCTAGCGCCAGCGCGACCACCGGCACCGCATCGAGGTTCTTCACCACCTCGCCCCACATGTGGACCGCGGGGATATAGGTCGCCCCGATCATTTCCAGCGTCTTGACCGAGCCGCCGCCACCGGTGCCGTCGATCATCCGGATGATCGGCAGCTTCAGTTCGTGGGCCATCTTTTCGGCCTGTTCCATCTTGCGGCCAATCCCGGCATCGGCCGCGCCGCCGCGGATGGTGAAATCGTCTGCCGTGGCAACCACCGGGCGGCCATTTATCATGGCCTTGCCGAACAGGAACGGGGCGGGGAGCACGCCGGTCAGGTTGCCCGCGGCATCGTAAGCGCCCTTGCCCGCGATCTTGCCGATTTCGCGGAAGGAACCGGGATCGACCAGCGCCGCCAGCCGCGCGCGGGCGTCCATCTTGCCGCGGCCGTGCTGCCGAGCGACCTTGTCCGGCCCGCCCATCGCCTCGGCCAGCGCCTCGCGGGCGCGCAGTTCTTCCAGTTCCTTGGCCCAGCTCATCGCGATTCGCGCCTCTCTCCGGCCGCTGACGGGCCGTGTTGTGGCGTCATCGCTACGGCCTGTGGCTGTCCGCTGCAATGCCCCTTGCGCTTGCCCCCGCCCGACACTAGAGCGGCCCGCAAACCTTTTAGCCATATTTCCCACGGGGCACGATTGATGGACGACCGTTTCAACACCATCGCCGGCTGGACGCTTTTCTCGGGCGTTGTTGCGCTTGGTCTCGCTTCGGTGAGCAGCCACTACTTCCGCGCGACCAAGGAAAACCGCCCTGAGAAGATGGGCTACGAAATTGAAGGCGTGGTGCAGGAAGGCGAAGGCGGTGCTGCTGCCGTGCCGCTCGAAACCCTGCTGGCCAGCGCCGATGCCGCCAAGGGCGAAGCCACGTTCAAGAAGTGCGCATCGTGCCACACCATCAATGCCGGCGGTGCCAATGGCATCGGTCCGAACCTACACGGCGTGGTCGGTGAAGCAGTGGCGGTGGGCCGCGGCGGATTTGCCTTCTCCGATGCGCTGAAGTCGCACGGTGGCAAGTGGGACTGGG
>CAWUNP010000419.1:0-1856 GCA_963923805.1 uncultured Novosphingobium sp.
TCAGAACCGGCGCTTCGGGCACGGCCGCCTCGCGCTGGTTGGCCAGCTTCAGCGTGGCGGCCCGCGCGGCCGAGATCAGCAGGCGCGGCGCACTCGCCTCTGGTCCAAAGCCGGTTTCAGCCGGTAACAGGCGCAGCACGCCGTCAACCTCGATCGGCCAACCGTGGCGCAGCGCATCGAGCGCCAGGGCAATGCGGCGCGTGGCCCTCAAAGGGCAAATTCCGTGATCAGCGGCACGTGGTCGCTCGGCTGGTCCCAGCGGCGGGTTTCCTCGACAAAGCGGTGGCTGACCGACTGTGCCGCGAGTTCGGGCGAGGCCCACATATGATCGAGCCGGCGGCCGCGGTCCTTTTCCTGCCAATAGGTGCGATAGGACCACCAGGTCCAGTTTCGCTCTGGCGCGGGGATATGCTTGCGGCCCAGATCCTGCCAGCCATGGGCATCGCGGAAGCGGTAGAGCGCCTCGATCTCGACCGGCGTATGGCTCACGACCTTGAGCAGCGCCTTGTGGTCGTAAACATCGCATTCCAGCGGGGCGATGTTGAAATCGCCGACGATCAGCGTCGGCCGGTCCAGCTTGTCGGCCCAGCGAGTCATCCGTTCCAGGAAATCGAGCTTCTGGCCGAACTTGGCATTGGCCTCGCGGTCCGGGATATCGCCGCCGGCGGGAATGTAGACATTCTCCAGCACCAGCCCTTGCCCCGGGCCAAGCAGCTCGACGCCGACATGCCGGGCTTCGCCATTGTCCTGCCAGTCATGCCGGCTGACTTCGCGCAGCGGGATCCGGCTGACCGTGGCCACGCCGTGATAGCCCTTCTGCCCGTGGACCACGCGGTGCGTATAGCCCGCCGCCTCGAACACCTCATGCGGGAACAGGTGCTCGGCACACTTGATCTCTTGCAGGCAGAGCACGTCCGGCCTCTGCTCGCTAAGGAACCGCACCACCTGATCGGCGCGCAGACGGACGGAATTGATGTTCCAGGTGGCAATCGAAACCATGCCACGGGCTTTAGTGCCGAATCCGCCCGCCGCAACTCCCGTTAAATCTGGTGCGACTTGGCTTGGGATCGGATTGGGTCAAGTTGGAGCGAGAATGGTGCCGGACGAGAACCGGCGCGCAGCGACCTTAATGGTCGTGAGCACCGGAAGCGCAGGCCGGTGCCGTTCGCAGCCCGACTTGAGCCAATTCGACCCAAGCCAAAGGAAAACCCTCGGTCCGGGGGCATTGGACCGAGGGTTCCTTGGTGCGTTCGTCACGCTTTTGACGGTGCAGCCTACCGGAGACTTGGGCAACAGGGGGGAAACCCGTCTCAAGCCGCGCCGTCGAGATCTGTTCTAGGCCTATTCGGATTGCTGGCCCATGAACAATCGTCAGCAAGATGTCGCGATTTGTCGCATCAGACGCACAATCCGCGACAGGCCGTGGACTGTCATCGACGAACCGGCGCGCGCGGATCGTTGAAGCGGAAGGCATTATCAGGGACGGCGATGCCGTATTGCTGATTCGAGAGGGTTACGATCGTCCGGCGCTTTTGCGAATCGAGCGCAGCCCAGCTGGACAGTTCCAGTCCGCCCGGCGCACCCGGTTTGCGGGTGAAGACTAGCGTGATTACGCCATATTCGGGCCGGGCCTTGTCGCGCACCTCGATGCTGACCACGCGGTCGCTGCCGGTGGGCATGACGCGGCCATATTTGCCAAGATCGCGGCTGGGATCGAGCAGCGCGCCCAGCGGGCTGTTCTTGATCGGCCAGCGCTGGACCTGGCGCACTTCGTAATCAACGAAAGTCAGCGCGCTGCCGTCGGAAACGACCAGCATCGGCACGCCTTTTTCATACTGGAAGCGGATCTTGCCGGG
>CAWUNP010000420.1:0-1856 GCA_963923805.1 uncultured Novosphingobium sp.
TCTCGACCTGTTCGTCGACACGGCGCGCGACCTGACCATCAACGGCAAGCCGGCCTTGAAGGATGGCCGCATCCGCTCCGCCATTGCCCGCAACCATGCGATGCGCGCGGGGCTGGATTCGATCACCAAGCGCGCCTTCGCGATGATGCAGGCCGGCATGCAGCCGGGGCCGGAAGGCTCCCTGCAAAAGCTGGTCGCGGTCCGCAGCCGGCAGAAGCTGTCGGAACTTGCGCTCGACCTGCAGGGCAACCAGGCCTTCGATTTCGATCCCCACGCCTATGTGAAGGAAGATTGGGGCACCAGCTGGCTCAATGCGCCGACCGGCCGCATTGCCGGTGGTTCGGACGAGGTGCTGCTGAACACCATCGCCGAAAAGGTGCTGGGCCTGCCGCAGGATCACCGCCCCGACAAGGGTGTGCCATTCAACCAGATTCCTGCGTAGGACCGGCATGACCGAAAGCGAGGACCTGGCCGAAATCCGGCGCGCGGTGCAGGCACTTTGCGCCGAGTTTCCGGGCGAATACTGGCGCGAGAAGGACCGCACCCGCGATTACCCGGGTGAGTTCGTCGATGCGCTGACCCAGGCCGGGTTCCTCGCCGCGCTTATTCCTGGTGACTACGGCGGCTCGGGCCTCAAGCTCGATGCCGCCGCGGTTATCATGGAGGAAATCCAGGCCGCGGGCTGCAACGGGGCTTCGGCCCACGCGCAGATGTACATCATGAACACGCTGCTGAAGTACGGCAGCGAGGAGCAGAAGCGCGCCTATCTGCCCGGCATTGCTGATGGTTCGCTGCGGCTCCAGGCCTTCGGCGTTTCGGAGCCGACCAGCGGCACCGATACGCTCTCGCTCCGGACCGTCGCCGTGCGCGATGGCGACGAGTACGTCGTTAACGGTCAGAAGATCTGGACCAGCCGCGCCGAGCATTCGGACCTGATGTTGCTGCTCGCCCGCACGACCCCGCGTGAGCAGGTCGAAAAGAAGACCGAGGGGCTCACGATCTTCCTGGTCGACATGCGCCAGGCGGTCGGCAGCGGCATGACGATCAAGCCGATCCGCACCATGATGAACCACTCGACCACCGAGGTGTTCTTCGATGATCTGCGCATTCCAGCCTCCTGCCTGATCGGTGAGGAGGGGAAGGGCTTCCGTTACATCCTCTCCGGCATGAACGCCGAGCGTATCCTGATCGCCGCCGAATGCATCGGCGATGCCAAGTGGTTCATCGAGAAGGCAAGCGGCTATGCCAAGGAGCGCAAGGTCTTCAACCGCCCGATCGGCCAGAACCAGGGCGTCCAGTTCCCGATCGCGCGCTGCTATGCCCAGATGCGCGCGGCCGAACTGATGGTTCACCACGCCGCCCAGGTCTATGACAGCGGCGGCAACCCGGGGGCCGAGGCCAACATGGCCAAGATGCTGGCGAGCGAGGCTAGCTGGGCCGCTGCCGACATGTGCGTCCAGACCTTCGGCGGCTTCGGCTTTGCCGAGGAATACGATGTCGAGCGCAAGTTCCGCGAGGCGCGGCTCTATACCGTGGCGCCAATCAGCACGAACCTGATCCTGTCCTATCTGGCCGAGCACGTGCTGGGCCTGCCGCGTTCCTACTGAGGGGGAGAACACCGATGGCTATCAAGACCCGCATCACCGAACTGCTCGAAATCGAGCATCCGATTGTCCAGGGCGGTATGCAGTGGGTCGGCGTGGCCGAAATGGCCAGCGCTGTGTCCAACGCCGGTGGCCTGGGTATCCTCACCGGCCTTACCCAGCCCGATGCCAAGGCGCTCGCCGCCGAGATCGAGCGCTGCCGCAGCATGACCGACAAGCCGTTCGGCGTGAACATGACCGTGTTCCCCACGA
>CAWUNP010000421.1:0-1850 GCA_963923805.1 uncultured Novosphingobium sp.
GGGCAAAGCCGATCCCGAAGACGCCGCATTCGTTGCTAAGCCACTGACGTGCAAGGGGAAGCGCGATGATGCCGCAGGCTCGCATCACCGATTTGCCGGCTCCTTCGCAACTTGTCCGTTTTCCCGCCACTTTCGGCCAGCGCTTCCTGTTAACTGTCGACACTGAAGAAGAGTTCGACTGGAACCAGCCGATCAGCCGCGATGGTTATACCCTGCACTCTGTCGCCCGGCTGGCCCGGTTTCAGGAGTTTTGCGAAAACGCCGAGGTCGTCCCGCTCTATCTGGTGGACTACCCGATCGCGACCTCGCCAACGGCCTGTGCGGCGCTGGGCGATGCCGTGGCGGCCGGCCGGGCCGAGATCGGCGTGCAATTGCATCCGTGGGTCAACCCTCCGCACCTTGAACATGTCTCGCAGTCGAATTCCTTTGCCGGGAACCTGCCCGCCGCGCTGGAGCGGGAGAAGTTCCATCGGCTCTACGAAGCGATTAAACAGGGCTTTGGCGTGGCCCCGGTGGTCTATCGCGCCGGACGCTATGGGCTGGGGCCAGAGACCACCACCTTGCTGCGAGAACACGGCATTGCCATCGATACCTCGGTGCGATCGCGGTTCGATTACGGCAGCGTCGGCGGTCCGAACTACAGCCGCCACCCCGTTACGCCCTGGTGGATCGGGCATGACCGACAGTTGCTGGAGCTGCCGCTGACCACGGTTTACTGGGGCCTGCTCCGCCAGCTTGGCCCCGGCCTTTATCCCAAGCTGTGGCGGATGCCGCAATTGCGCGGGCTGCTGGCCAAGCTCGGCATGCTGGAACGCATTCCCCTGACCCCGGAAGGCATCACCCTGGACGAGGCGATCCGCGCCATCGACATTGCGCTGGACGATGGCCTGCCGGTGCTGGTCTTCTCGTTTCACAGCCCCTCGCTGGCGCCGGGCTTCGCGCCCTATGTCCGCAGCGAGGCCGATCTCGATGACTTTTACGACTGGTGGCGGGCTGTTTTTGCCTATCTCCAGCGTCGCCAGATCGCCTCCACCTCGATCCGCGGATTAATGGATGCGGTCACCCTTGCCTAAGCCGGGCCTGCGGGCTAACCGGAAATCTGCCATCGCGCAGATGGGCCTGTAGCTCAGTTGGTTAGAGCTGGCCGCTCATAACGGCTAGGTCGCGGGTTCGAGTCCTGCCGGGCCCACCACCCTTCCTCAGCCCCTGCGTGATCCGGCCGGGAGGGGAATGGAAAATGCGTAAGAAGATCGGAATTGCGGCTCTGCTGGGCCTTGGCGCTGCCGCGGGCGTCGTTGCGTGGAACACGGCGACCTTCAAGCCGGTCGGCCTGGCCACGGCCGAAGACGTCAAGCTGGCTGATGCCATCGAACCCGACCTTGCGGCGGCGGCCAATCGGCTGGGGGCGGCAATCCGCTTCAAGACGGTGTCAAACCAGGACCCGGCACAAAACCAGCTGGATCAGTGGACCGGCTTCCAGGCCTGGCTGCAGGCATCCTACCCGGCCGCGCACAAGGCCATGACGCGCGAGATCGTGGGCAAGGCCACCCTGGTCTATACCTGGCCGGGCAGCGACCCGTCGCTGCAACCGATCATCCTGATGGCACACCAGGACGTCGTTCCGGTTACCCCCGGCACCGAGAAGGACTGGAAACACCCGCCGTTCGACGGCGTTATCGCCGATGGCGCAGTCTGGGGCCGCGGCGCGGTGGATGACAAGGGTTCGCTCGTCACCCTGTTCGAAGCGGCCGAACTGCTGGCCAACAAGGGCTTCAATCCCCAGCGCACGATCATCATCGTTTCCGGCCATGATGAAGAAGTTGGCGGCACCGGGGCGCAGGCCGCGGCTG
>CAWUNP010000422.1:0-1848 GCA_963923805.1 uncultured Novosphingobium sp.
ATGTAGAGAGGTCTCGTGGGCTCGGAGATGTGTATAAGAGACAGACATAGCCGCGTTCGTCAATTTCCAGCCAGACGCGGGGATGACCCAGCGCTGCGCCGCCGCGGATATCCTTGGCGCCATCGCAGGAAACGCGGGTGGTGGTGACGGTGGCGGTTTCGGGCTGGTTGCTCATGGCCCAGGCTCCTAGCAGGGCTGCACCGGCATTTCCAGACTACTGGTACTGCACCAATACAACAAAGCTGCCATTGTAAACGCCACTCGGCTGGTTGGCCCCGACCACGAGTGTACCCCCAACCCGAAAATTAAAGATCCCGCTGCTTGACTGGATACGCCACCAGGCACCGGCGAAAACGGAGGCCAGAGAAGACGTCGAACCGATCGTGAGTGCGTTGATCGCCATGGTCGCCCCCCCTTTGGTCCGGGTCAGGATGACATTGGTCGGCAAACCAATGCGCAGCGCCATTCCCATGGCTCCCATGCCAGTGAATTCGGCAGGCTGGCAGGTGCCAATGCGCTTGATCGGACCGGTCGGGGTGCAGACCAGCGTAGTGGGGCTGAGCACCACGGTGCCCGCCGCGTTCCCGGCAGCAATCCGGCCGAAATTCAAGGCCTGATTTGACGTCAATGAAAGCGGCGCCACCACCACTGCGCTGGCTGAGCCAGTGTCGGTGACGCGTTGAGCCTGGGCCGGGGTGCACCCAAGGAATGCCAAGCCAAGGCCAAGTATCACGCAAGGCGCGCGCCAGAGCCGCTTCAGCGATTGCCAGAGGTAAGCATCGAGATCCATTGCCGTTTTTTAGGCCTGGCCTGCTTAATGCCGTGCCCGACAGACATGGTTAATGGCGCAGTAGGGAATTTCCGGGCACTGCGCGCCGCGCTCCGGCCCTTTGGCGGGGCTTTACGGCGGGCCAATCCTGCCGCAAGAGCGGGTCCATGGAACAGCCTGCCGCCATCCGCATTCGCGACCTCGTCAAGCGTTACGCCCCCGCCGGTTCGGGTGAGGGCAAACTGGCCCTCAAAGGGGTCTCGTTCGATGTCCCGCAGGGCGAGATTTTTGGCCTGCTCGGTCCGAACGGGGCTGGCAAATCAACCCTGATCAACATTCTGGCCGGGCTGGTGATGAAGACCAGCGGCACGGCCGAAATCTGGGGCTTTGATATTGATCAGGATCCGCGCAACGCCAAGCGCGCGATCGGGATCGTGCCGCAGGAGATTGTCTTCGATCCGTTCTTCACCCCGGTCGAGGTGCTGGATATCCAGGCCGGGCTTTATGGCGTGCCCAAGGCAGCGCGGCGCAGTCTGGAACTGCTGGGACAGGTGCACCTGTCAGACAAGGCCAATGCCTATTCGCGCACGCTCTCGGGGGGCATGAAGCGCCGCCTGCTGATCGCCAAGGCGCTGGTCCACCAGCCGCCGGTGATCGTGCTCGATGAACCGACCGCCGGGGTTGACGTCGAACTGCGCCGCCAGCTGTGGGAACTCGTCAGCGAACTTAACGCCCACGGGGTGACCGTGGTGCTGACCACTCACTACCTCGAAGAGGCGGAGGAACTGTGCAACCGCATCGCGATCATCAATCACGGTGAACTGATCGCCAACAAGCCGACCCGCGAACTGGTCGAAATGGCGCGCGAGAAGGTGGTGGTGGTGACGGTCGACAATCCGTCCGCCGAATGCCCGGTCCACCCGGCCTTCCTGAAGTGTGAGAAGACTGGCGATCAGACGCTGGAGATCACTTACGACAAGGACCGCAGCAATGCCGGCGAAGTCCTGTCGCTGATCCAGGGGCTGGGCTTCGGCATCGTCGATGTCAGCACGCGCGAGGCGGATCTGGAGGACGTCTTC
>CAWUNP010000423.1:0-1843 GCA_963923805.1 uncultured Novosphingobium sp.
CCTTGGGGCGGCCTTGCAGCTTGAAATCGGCGCCCCCGATGATGCCATGCTGGCAGACCTGATCGCGGTTCACGCCGAACAGCGCGGTCTGCCACTGGGTCCCGATGCGGCGACCTATCTTGTCCCCCGGATCGAGCGCACCCACATGGGGGTGGAGCAAGTGGTGGCCCTGATCGATCGCCTGAGCCTTGAACGCAAGGTGCCGCCGGGCCAGGCCGTCTGGCGCGCCGCGCTTGAGGTGGTGCTTGGCCCCGACGAGCCGCGCTTGCTTTGATCGGGCTCCTATGTGAGAATCCGGTCAAGATGGGGAACCTTATGCCGGGACGTTTCATTGCCTATCTGGATTCGATCCAGACCCGCGATCCGGCCGTTCGCTCGCGCTGGGAGATCCTGCTTTACCCGGGCGTCTGGGCGCTGGGCCTGCACAGGGTCGCTCACGCGCTGTTCGCTGCCCGTCTCTACCTGCTTGCCCGCCTGGTGAACCATTTCAGCCGCTTTATGACCGCGATCGATATCCACCCCGGGGCGAGGATCGGGCGCAACTTTTTCATCGATCACGGCTTCGTGGTAATCGGCGAGACGGCGGAAATCGGCGATAATGTGACCATGTACCAGGGCTCGACCCTGGGCGGAACCAACCCCACCAATGGCATGGGCGGCAAGCGCCATCCCACGATCGGGGACGGAGTGATCATCAGCCTTGGCGCCGCCATTCTCGGCCCGATCCACGTCGGCAACGGGGCGCGGATTGGCGCCAATGCCGTGGTAACCAAGGATGTGCCCGAAGGCGCAACCATGCTGGGCATTCCGGCCAAGCCAACGCTGGTTGAGGTCAAGCCCGAAACCCAGGCTTTCGTGCCCTATGGCACGCCCTGCTCGGAACGGTTCGATCCGGCAACGCAGAAGCTGGAAATCCTGCAGTGCGAAATCGAAACGCTGCAAAAGCGCGTGGCCCAGCTGCTTGAGGAACGCGATGCGATGGCCGCCAAGCGCGGCCGCAAGCAGGGTGACGCTGCTTGAGCGCAGTCGTTACGCCCTTTCCCGTTCAGGCCGCGCGCACCACGCAGGTCGGGTTTGAGCGGGACGAGCTGCAGCGAATCCTTGATCTCTACGGCCGGATGGTCGCGGCCGGGCTATGGCGCGACTATGCGATGGATTTTGGCAAGGATGCCGCCAGCTTCTGCGGTTTCCGTCGCGCTGCCGAACGCCCCGAGGCGCGGATCGAGAAACGGCCTGCGTTGCGATCGAAGCAGGGCATGTGGACCCTGTTCGGCGAAGGCGGGCAAGTGCTGAAGCGGGGGCATGAGCTGTCCGGCGTGCTCTCTGTATTGGAACGCCGACTGCTCAAGGTGGTCGAAGACTAGGTTCACAAAGAACGGGGCGGCGAGCCAGGCCCGCCGCCCCTTGCTTGATCAAGCCCGGCTCAGGCCGTGGCAGGCAAACGGCCGCGCCACTGGTCGGGCAGGGGGGCCACCACCGCCCGGCGGATCGGTCCCCAGAAGGCCGAGAGCGTGAGCAGGGCCGAACCGATGACCAGCCCGGTCAGCGCCACGTTCAGCTCTACCATGCCGAACTGGCGGAACAGCAGGGTCATGGCGGTCAGCACATAGGCCAGCGCTGAAACGAGCAGCGCCCGGCGGTCCACCGCGAGGGCCACCAGGCCAAGCAGGATATAGATCACCACCACGCCCAACGCGGCCATTGCGCTGATGTTCTCACCCTGGGTGACGCCCAGCACATGGAACAGCGGATGGGCGATCATCGGTGCGGCCAGCAGGTGCAGCCAGAAGGCAACATCGCTGCGGCGGCTTTCGCGGGCGCGGTCCGACATGCTGTCTCTTAT
>CAWUNP010000424.1:0-1835 GCA_963923805.1 uncultured Novosphingobium sp.
AACCGTCTTTTCCTCACCAGCCCGATTGACCACTACCAGCTTCGGCATCGCGTCGTTCCTCTTTACTGCACCCTATCGGCGCTTCGCCGCGGCTGCTAACCAAGCTGCTTTCCTTTGGCAAGCAGGACCATCCGGTGGGTTTGACGGCAGAACAACTGAAGCACGGCCTGGATAGCGTGGCCCGGATCGAACCGCGCTTTGCCCAGGCGCTGGAACGGACCGGCTATCCGGAGCCGCGGATTCGCCCGCGCGGCTATGCCACCCTGATGCGCACGATCGTCGGCCAGCAGGTCAGCGTGGCCGCCGCAGCGTCTATGTGGCGCAAGTTCGAAGCGCACCTGGGGCCAGACCTGCCGCCGGAAAAGGTGCTGGCATCCGATTTTGATACCCTGCGCGCCTGCGGCCTCTCCAAGCAGAAGCAGGGCTACATGCGCTCGCTATGCGAACTGGTGGTCAGGGGCGAGCTCGATTTCGAAGCCCTCCCCGCCGATGATGAAGCCGCCATTGCCCAGCTGACCCAGATCAAGGGCATCGGCCGCTGGTCAGCCGAGATCTATCTGCTCTTCGCGGAAGGGCGCGGGGATATCTGGCCGGCGGGCGATCTGGCCGTACAGGCCGGGCTGCACAAGCTGCTGGGCCTGAATGAGCGCCCGTCAGAAAAGCTGACCCGCGAACTGGCCGAAGCCTGGCGCCCGCACCGCGGCGCGACCGCCATCTTCACCTGGCATTGCTATAACAACCCGGCGCTGTAAGCACTGCTGACACCAATGTAAGTGTGATTCGGGAGTGGGGCATGGCACAGCGTAAGGCGATCTTCATCACGGGCGGCGGCTCGGGCATTGGCCGGGCCGTGGCGCAAAAATTCGCCGCGAACGGCTGGTTCGTGGGGCTGGCAGACATCAGCACCAGCGGGATGAAGGAAACAGCGGCGCTGCTGCCGGCCGGATCGTCATCGCAGCACAAGCTCGACGTGCGTGATCGCGCCGCCTGGGATGGCGCGCTGGCCGCCTTCGCCAAGGCCGCGGGCGGCAAGATTGACGTGGTGTTCAACAACGCCGGCGTGCCGCTGGGCGGGGCGCTGATCGAAAACAAGGTCGAAGAGATCGAGCGCTGCCTCGATATCAACCTCAAGGGCGTGCTGTTCGGCGCGCAGGCCTCATACGCCTGGCTCAAGGCCAGCGCGCCGGGCTCGTGCCTGCTCAACACCGCCAGCGCCGCGGGCATCTATGGCACGCCGGGCGCCTCGGTCTATTCCGCCACCAAGTTCGGCGTCCGCGCGATTACCGAAAGCCTTGATGGCGAATGGGCTGAAGACGGGATCAAGGTCTGCGATCTGATGCCCGCCTTCATCGACACGCCCCTGCTGGACCACACCGCCAACCAGGGCACCAACGAAGACATCCGCGGCCGCGTGCAGAGCGCCGGGCTGGAAATCACCGCAGTAACCGAAGTGGCCGAAGCCGCCTGGGCCGCCGTCCACGGCAACCAGCTCCACAACCGTGTCGGCAAGACCGCCCACCGCCTGGCCTTCGCCAGCCGCTGGATGCCGGGCCGCCTGCGCAAGCAGATCCGCAACTCGGACCGCCCGCTGGGGAAGTGATTCAGGTCCGATTTTGGCCCAATTTATTATTTTCCTACAATAGGTTAAATTGATAGCTCTCTCGCCAGACTTACCGGAGTTTGGCGATGAATCCCCAAGAATGGTTGCGACGCGGCAAGGGTGCGTTCGAGATCTATTTGCGCACCGGCGTAATCCTGAACGATCCCGCCGCGTCGCTCGCGCTCAAGTACCTGTCTCTTATACACATCTGACGCTGCCGACGATACTCCTTGTG
>CAWUNP010000425.1:0-1822 GCA_963923805.1 uncultured Novosphingobium sp.
TTGTGGAGCAGCACCCCGCGCGCCGCAGCCTGCCTTGCCCACGGCGGGAACGGCGGATCGGTCGCCAGGTCTTCGCCCAGCGATGACGGCGAAAGCGGCCGCGGCGGGCGCGGCTCCGGCGCAACCGGACGCTCCAGCCAGGGCGGCGGCAGCGGCAGTTCACCGCCCTGTCCGCTGCGGGGCGGCGGGGCAATCGGCGGTGCTTCACCATACGTCGCCGTGCCGCCCCAGCGCGGATCCTCCAGCCAGTCAGCCTCATCGAACAGCGCAGCCAGCCGGGCGTACCAGCTGTCCTCATGGGGTTCCCTCTCGCGGGAATTCAGCGCGCCGCCGATGAACAGCGCCTCTTCGGCGCGGGTCATGGCGACATAGAGCAGCCGCCAGTGCTCCTCCATCTCGGCCTTGGTATTGGCTTCGACCACTTCGGTGATCCGGCCCAGCCGCTGGCTTTGCGGCAGGCCCGGCAGCGGGATCAGCTTGCCGCTGAGCGGGTCTTCCAATTCAACCGGGCCGCCGCGGCCGCGGGTAGGGTTGTCTGCCGCATCGGCCAGGATCACGATCGGGGCTTGCAGGCCCTTCGATCCGTGGACGGTCATCACCCGCACCTCGTCGCGGGTCTTGCCGGCCTCGCGCTTCAGCTCGCTGGTCCCGGCATCGAACCAGCGGATGAAGCCGGTCAGGCTCGGCACTTCGCTGGCGGCATAGGCCCCGGCGGCGTTGAGCAATTCGTCGATCGGATCGTTCGCCTCGGTCCCCAGCCGCGCGACCAGCCGCTTGCGGCCCTGCCATGGCCCGGTCAGCACCCAGTGCAGCAAGGCGCGCGGCGGTTCATAATCGGCAATGCGCAGCAGTTCGCCCAGCTGGTGCCATGCGCGGTCGACCGCGGGCTCACCCCGCGTCCTGCGCAGGTGCTCATAAAGCCCCAGCCCTTCAGGCCGCCACCCATAGCGCAGCAGGTCATCCTGGCTCCACCCGAGCAGCGGAGAGACCAGCAGGTTGGCGAGGTTCAGGTCATCGTGCGGCTGCACGGCGAAGCGCAGCGCCGCCATCAGATCGCGCACGGCCAGCGGGGTGGCCAGCCGCAAGCGGTCCACTCCCGCCACCGGCACGCCCGCCGCGTGGAGCCGCGCGACAATGAGCCCGGCCAGCTCCTTGCGCTTGCGCACCAGCACCATGACGTCGCCCGCCGTAGCGCGGCGCGCGCTGCCCGGCTCCTGCCCCTTCACCAGCGGAAAGCCGTGATCGATCCACTCACGCACCTGCCGGGCGATCCGCTCCGCCATCTGGCGATCGCCGCGGCTGAGCCAGGCTTCGGCGCCCTCCTCCGTCGGTTCGGCTTCCTCGCTATCGCCGCTTTCGCCGCCGATCACGCGCCAGAGCGTGACCCTGCCCGGGCGCTCCTCACCCTTGTGCGGGGCAGCCGGGATCGCGAGGCCCAGGCCCTCGTGGCCAATTGCGCCAATCGCCTTGTCGACGAATTCCAGGATCGCCCGCGTCGTGCGGAAGCTTTGCCCCAGGTCCAAATCGCGCAGCGTGCTGCCGCTGTCCCCGCCGCGCAGGCTGGCCAGGTTCGCCGCAGCCTCGTCCATCTTCTTCGCGACGTTGGCCTTGGCACTGGCGAAGTTTTCCGGGCTGGTGCCCTGAAAGCGGAAGATCGCCTGCTTGTAGTCCCCCACCACGAACAGCGTGCGCAGCTTGTCATCGCGGGCGCCCTTGCCGGCGAAGAACTCCTCGGTCAGCGCACCGATGATCTGCCACTGTGATGCATTGGTATCCTGCGCCTCGTCCACCAGGATGTGATCGAACTGGCGGTCCAGCTTGT
>CAWUNP010000426.1:0-1816 GCA_963923805.1 uncultured Novosphingobium sp.
GGGGGGGGGGGGGGGGGGGGGCGGCCGCGTGCCGTTGGAGCCTGACGGGCAAGATCACCCCCATCCAACTGCGACTAGGTCGCTGCGCGCCCAAGCCTGCGTATCCTTCCCCCATCGAGGGGGAAGGCGGGGAAAGGCGTGGCGGTTTCGGCAAAGCCCGGCTAAGGCGGCGGCAATGACTGGGCAGCCCTCCTTCCTGACCGCCTCACTCTCCGTCGCCGCTGGCGGCGCGGTGGGGGCATGGTTGCGCTTTGCGGCGGGGCGGCTGATCGGGGCCAATCCGTTTCCCTATGCCACGCTGACGGTCAACGTGCTGGGCAGTCTGGCCATGGGCCTGCTGGCCGGCTGGCTGGCGCGGCACGGAGAGGGCGGCGAACAGTGGCGGCTGCTGCTGGGCGTGGGCGTGCTGGGCGGCTTTACCACCTTTTCCGCTTTCAGCCTGGAATTGGCCCTGATGATCGAACGCGGCGCCATGGCGCAGGCCGCGACCTATATTGCCCTGTCGCTGCTGGGCGGCGTGGGCGGACTGTTTGCCGGGCTGGCCCTGGCGCGAGGAATTGCATGAGTACCCTTCGACAGGCTCAGGATGAGCGGAACGTGCGCCAGTTCACGGTGCAGCACGATGACGATGGCGTGCGGCTGGATCGCTGGTTCAAGCGCCACCTGCCGCAAATCGGCTTTGCCATGATCAGCCGCTGGGCCCGCACCGGCCAGATCCGCGTGGACGGCAAGCGCGCCGATCCGGCTGACCGGCTGTCCGCCGGCCAGATCGTCCGCGTGCCGCCGGGCGGCGATGCCCCGGCCAAGGGCGGCGCCAAGCCGCGCCGCGAGCTGTCGGACGAGGAAGTGGCCAAGGCCGAGGGCATGGTCATCACGCAGGACCGCGCCGCGATCGTGCTCAACAAGCCGCCGGGCCTCGCCACGCAGGGCGGCAGCGGCATGAAGGAACATGTCGACGGGCTGCTCGATGCCTTTGCCCATGAAGGGCCCCGGCCCCGGCTGGTCCACCGGCTCGACAAGGACACCTCGGGCGTCCTGCTGATTGCCCGCACCCCGGGCAGCGCGGCGTTCTTTTCGAAGCGCTTTTCCGGGCGCACCGCGCGCAAGATCTATTGGGCGATCATCACCGGCGTGCCCGATGTGGCCGATGGGCTGATCGACCTGCCGCTGGCCAAGCAGCCGGGCACCGGCGGCGAAAAGATGATGGTCGACAAATCGGGCGAAGGGCAGCCGGCCCGCACCCGCTACCGCGTGCTCGATCGCGCCGGCAACCGCGCCTGCTGGGTTGAGCTGCAACCGCTGACCGGGCGCACCCACCAGCTGCGCGTCCACATGGCGGCAATCGGCCACCCGATCGTGGGCGATGGCAAATATGGCGGGCCCGATGCCTTCCTGTCGGGATCGATCAGCCGCAAGATGCACCTCCACGCCCGCCGCCTGATCATCGACCACCCCGATGGCGACGTGATCGACGTGCGCGCCGAACTGCCCGAACACTTTGCCAACACGATGGACAGCCTGGGCTTCGACGAGGAAGACGGCGCCGTCCTGCCCGAACCCTACAAGCCCGGCAAGACCGAAGAAAAGCAGGCAGCCAAGGCCCACGCCAAGCAGGTCCGCAAGGAACGCCGCGGCGAACGGCGCGGCCGCGCCGATGGCCGTGTGGCTACCCGCAAGCCGCCAACCAAGCGCGGGCCGACCAAGGGCAAGGGCAGCCCGAAGCCGGCGGGCCGCAAGAAATGAGCCACGGGGTTTGCAGTCCGGCCGGTAAGCCCCTCCCGCTTGCGGGAGGGGACGGGGGCTGTCTCTTATACAC
>CAWUNP010000427.1:0-1787 GCA_963923805.1 uncultured Novosphingobium sp.
ATTACATGCTGACCAATGACGCCAGCCGGCTGGAGGAGCGGATTGCTGCGGAAGCCTTCAGGGACCTGCCGCGCTATGCTGCAATGGACGCCGATACGGTCCGCGCGCTGTGGGGCGTGCAGGAGGATTACATTGCGACTGCACTCAGGGCAGCCGAAGACCGTTATGGCGATCTCGACAGCTACCTTGAGCAAGTCCTCACGATCGATAGTGCTGCCCGCGAACAACTACAGGCGCATTACCTCGAAAGTTAGAGGAAGGCCCGGATTTCGGCCATGAACCGGTCAAACTGGTCATGGTGCAGCCAGTGTCCGGCGTTTTCGAACTCGATCACCTTGGGATCGTTGTTGAACACGTCGAGCCGCCCGTCCTTCTCCGGGTTCGATGCCCAGGAATTGGCACCGTAGAGCAGCAACACGGGGCAGGTGATCGCTGCCCACAGCTCTTCGGTGCGGTATTCGGGCACATCCTCGAACGGCCAGACGTTGAGGTAGGGATCGAACTTCCAGCTCCAGGTGCCATCCTCGTTGCGGCTCGCCCCGTGAACGGTCAGGTGCCGGGCCTGTTCGTCGGTCAGGAAAGAGTTTTCTTCCTTCATCCGGGCATAGGCGGCTTCGATGCTGGAGTAGCGGCGCGGGATGCGGCCGGCGGCGGCGCGGCGCTTGTCAATCCATTCGCGGAAGCGGTTGCCGTAACCCGCCGCTTCGCGCTCGGCGCGGGTCTTGGGCGAGGGGCCAAGCCCTTCGATATTGACGAAGCGGCGCACCTTTTCCGGGTAAAGCCCGGTGAAGCGCGAAGCGACATTGCCGCCCAGCGAGTGCGCGACGATCGTCACCTGATCATAGCCCAGCGTGTGAACCAACTGGGCAAAGTCATAGACGAAGGCGTTCATCTCGTAATTGCCGTCCGGCGCCCAGGCACTGTCGCCGTGGCCGCGCAGGTCCGGGGCGATGACGTGCCAATCTTTGGCCAGTTCCTCGGCCACCCAGTCCCAAGAGCGGCAATGATCGCGCCCGCCATGCTGCAGGATCAGCGGCGGAGCCTCCGGATTGCCCCAATCGACATAGTGGAGGCGCAGACGCTGCGAGATGAAGCTGTTGGAGGTGGGGCCGTGGATCGTCATGCCTCCAGCCTTTGCGCGCTTCGCGGCGGGGCGTCAATCTGTGGGGAAACTGCCGCTGGCGGGTTTGCGCAAGGGGCCTGCGCTCCCTAGATGGGCCGGCAAGATCAACAGGGAACTGTCATGGCGACCCACACCACCAAGATGCTGATTATCGGTTCCGGCCCGGCCGGGCTTTCGGCCGCAATCTATGGCGCGCGCGCCGGGATGCAGCCGATTGTCGTGCAGGGCCTGCAGCCGGGTGGGCAGCTGACGATCACCACCGATGTCGAGAACTATCCCGGTTTCCGCGATGTGATCCAGGGGCCGTGGCTGATGCAGGAAATGCAGGCTCAGGCCGAGCATGTCGGCACCCGCATGCTGTGGGATACCATCGTTGAGGTTGACCTGTCCGGCCCGCCGTTCCGCGCGATTGGTGACAGCGGCGACGTTTATGAAGGCGAAACGCTCGTCATCGCGACTGGTGCTCAGGCCCGTTGGCTTGGCGCACCGGGCGAGCAGGAGTTCTCGGGCAAGGGCGTTTCGGCCTGCGCCACCTGCGACGGTTTCTTCTATCGTGGCAAGAAGGTGGTGGTGATCGGCGGCGGGAATACCGCCGTTGAAGAGGCGCTGTACCTTACGAACCATTCGCAGGACGTGACCTGTCTCTTATACACATCTGACGCTG
>CAWUNP010000428.1:0-1781 GCA_963923805.1 uncultured Novosphingobium sp.
CAGCCGATCAGGTGGCATTGGAGCGGCTGGCCGCCTGTTTCCCCGGGCGGGAGATGGTCGCCATCGATTGCGTTCCCCTGATCCGTCAATACGGCAGCCTGCACTGCATGACAATGCAGTTCCCGTCGCCAGCTCACCTGTCCTGAGGGCCTATGGCATCGTTTCTGAAAATCGGTTTTGTCCAGCAAGCCTGTGGCCATGCGGATCCGGCGGTCAATTTGGAGATTTCGGCGCAGGCCATTCGCACCGCTGCCGCCCAAGGGGCCGAACTGGTACTGTTGCCCGAACTTCACCTCGGCCCCTATTTCTGCCAGACCGAGGACACCGGTTGCTTTGATCTGGCCGAGCCCATTCCCGGTCCGACTACCGATCAGTTGGGCATGCTCGCCCGTGAGGCGGGTGTGGTACTGGTGGCGTCGTTGTTCGAGAAGCGCGCGCCGGGGCTGTATCACAATACGGCCGTAGTGTTCGAGAAGGACGGCCGCCTGGTCGGCAAGTATCGCAAGATGCATATCCCGGATGATCCCGGCTACTACGAGAAGTTCTACTTTACGCCCGGCGATCTGGGTTTCCAGCCGATTGCCACCTCCGTCGGCACGCTCGGTGTGCTGGTTTGTTGGGACCAGTGGTATCCGGAAGCCGCTCGCCTGATGGCGCTGGCGGGGGCTGATCTGCTGCTTTATCCAACGGCCATCGGCTGGAATCCGGATGATCCCGCGGATGAGCGCGAGCGTCAGCTCAATGCCTGGATCACGGTGCAGCGCGGTCATGCCGTGGCCAATGGCCTGCCGGTGATTGCCTGCAACCGGATCGGTCATGAAGCCGATCCCAGCGGTCAGAGTCGGGGGATCCAATTCTGGGGCAACAGCTTTGCTGCGGGCCCCCAAGGGGAATTCATCTGTCAGGCCGATGATGTCACAGCGCAGGTGTTACGGGTGGATATCGATCGGAAGCGTTCGGAGGATGTGCGCCGCATCTGGCCGTTTTTGCGCGATCGCCGGATCGATGCCTATGAAAAGCTGACCCGGCGGTTCATTGATTGATGTGCAAGGGTGGCACCATGAGCGTGTGTACTTGCCCGCTGTGTGCCGTCAGCGAATCAGGTATTCATCCAGTTCATGGCCTTCCGAGATCAGTGCCTGCAGCCAGCGGGGCTTCATGCCGCGTCCGGTCCAGGTCTGGCTGGGGTTTTGCGGATTCCGGTACTTTGTAGCTACCTTGCCTCCCTTTCTGGGTGGAAGCGGCTTGTCACCCTCCTGAATTTCGACCGTACAGCCTATGGATGCGGCCAGATCGCGTATCTGGACGAGTATTTCCTTGCGCTTGTTGTTCTGTTTATCCTTCAAGGCACGCTGGGCTTCGGCAATCATATGGGTTAACTCGGCTTCTGTCAGATGGGTTAATTGGCTGGTCATTACGGATACCTCGTGAGGGTTGTGAAAATAGGGTCTTCTCTTGTCATGATAGCACGTATCGAATAAGAAATTGTACGTATATCATGGATCGCCATCCTAGATAAGGCGATTTGCGAATGCTGTTTCAGCGTGGTGTTTTAGGACAGACCTTACCACTGGGTATAGTCTGTTCAAATCAGGGAATACTCAGATCACTCAGGTAATTACGCCAATCGATCAAGGGGCCCTAATGGGCCGAATATCCCTTACTCTGACAGTTCGCCTGCGTTAACCCCTTTCGGACAGAGCCCCCGCTGCGGCGGCCTCGATACCGTGGATGTAAAAGTGACACAGTTGTATCTGTCTCTTATACACATCTCCGAGCCC
>CAWUNP010000429.1:0-1773 GCA_963923805.1 uncultured Novosphingobium sp.
GCCAGGACAACAGTAGAAAGAAGACCATGAACAGGGTGACGTAAGGGCGATGAATGAATGACCAGAGCAGTTGTTCGAACAAGGCGAGGGTCCTTTGGAGTGAGTGATAGGCTTGGTATACAGCCCTGATTTTAATCGGTATCGTAGCCTTGTCATCATGGCCGGGCCCGATCTGGTCGCGGCTTTCAGGCACGACCGGCCGGTCTCGACACGGCCATCGTGTGTTTCACTCTTTCCCCTCTGGAGGAATTCATCATGTCCAATGGCAGTCCTGAAGGTCTGGTTGGTTCACTCGTCAAGCGCATCAAGCAGGTCTTCGATAGCCTGTCCGGCAAAGCGGCGCCGGCCGTGGAGGAGGTGTCCACGCGGGTCAATGAGGCGGTTGACAAGATCGCTGATGTGACCGGGTCCGTGGTCGGCGACGTCAAGGAACATGCGCCCGAACTGCTGGACAAGGCGCGTGGCATGGTCAGCGAGGTCGTCGAGGAGGCTCAGGAGACGCTGGGCGACGTGCGTGAAGCGGCTGCCGAACTGGTCGCAGAAACCCGGGAAGAGCTGACCGATCTGGCCGAGAGCGCCGGACATCTGGCGGAACAGATCAAATCCGATTCAGCCGGCGTGCGCGAGCAGGTCACAGCCAGAGCCCATGAACTGGCTGAAGAGGCCCGTGACAGCGTGGGCGACATCCGCGAGGCGACCGAGCAATTGGTCGAACGGGCAGAACAGATCGGTGCTCAGCTGGCCTCCGCCACCAGTGAAGCGGTCGGCGAAGCACGCGAAAAGCTGGACGAGGCGGCCGAGCATCTGCAGGCGTCTGCAGAAGCGCTGGCGGAAAAGCTCCACAAGGAATCGGGCCACCAGGGCTGATGACCGGCATCGGGCATTGATCCCGGTCTTGCCCGAACCGACTAAGCCGAGGCACAGCGCCGGAGCACTACCCCGCGTTCCGGCGCCTCATGTTCGTTAGTGTGAATCCGGCCAAATACGGATGAAGCCATCGCGGTTCGGCATGCGCACGTCCGGCAGGGTACGCGCATTCATTTCCACATCCTCGCCGATCAGGCCATTGATGTGCAGGACATAGGCCGTGACGGCGTAGACCTGATCGTCCGACAGACTGCGCGGGGCGTGCAGTGGCATGGAGCGGCGCACGAAATCGAACAGGGTCGTCGCATACGGCCAGTAATTGCCTACGGTCTGATCCGGGTGCGGGCCGTTCAGCGGCGCACCGCCGGCCAGTTCTTTGGCGCTGCCGCCGGAGCCTTTCACGCCATGACAGGTTGCGCATTGAGTGTCATACACCACCTTCCCCGCCGCGGCCGTCCCCGAACCCGGCGGCAGGCCGCTGCCATCGGGAAAGACATTGATGTCCAGACCGGCCAGTGACGGGGGGTCGAGCGGCTTTCCCAGCCGGGGCCCCTCAGGCGCCGCCTGCAGTGCAGACGCCAGCCCCAGGGCCAGGACTCCGACGGCGATGCGCAGATCAGGCGTAAACATGGCTCAGACTCCCATCCGAGGCCACGGCCCAGGATACGATGGCGTTGTAGTGGAAATAACCGTTACGTCCCCGTTCGGCGATCAGTGTGGCGCGCTCGGGTTGCTGGTAACCGGTTTCGTCGATGGCGCGACTTTTCAGAATCAGCGGCGAGCCATCCCAGCGCCAGGGCAGGCGGAAGCGGGTGAAGCATTTCGACAGCACGGGCTCCTGCAGCGCGGCCGGGGCCCACGTTTTGCCACCATCAGCGGAGATTTCGACGCTGCGGATCTTGCCGC
>CAWUNP010000430.1:0-1772 GCA_963923805.1 uncultured Novosphingobium sp.
GGATCTTGATCTGGCTGCCCACTTGCCCGGCCAGGGCGACGGACAGATCATGGTCGTCGCCACATTCCTGCAAGCGCTGGAGATCAAGCGCGATAACCGCACCGGCCCCGCTGATCTCCAGCACGATGCCAACGGGTTCCTGGGCATTGTCGGCGGGGCCGAAATCGCTTTCCTTGACCAATTCCATCCCGCCAGCTCCCTTGCCCGGTCGTGGCGGGACGCTAGGGGGTGGGCGGTTAATTTGGCCTAAACAAGCGCGAACAACCGCCCGGCCAGGAAGCCCATGCCAACGGACACCAGCACGGCCAGCAAGCCATAGAGGAAGCCGTTATTGTCAGCGAACTGCGCCACCAGGCGTTCGAACCCGACCTTGCGCACTTCGACCCGGGCAACCGCCGAAGCAACCACCCGGCCCTTGCTGATGGCGAAGGTTTCGGCAGTATAGGTCCCGGTCTGGACCGACGATGGCAGGCTGATGCGCGCCTGGTAGAGCACCTGTTCGCTGACATTCACCCCGTGCGGGTCTTCCTTGTAAAGCCCCTCGCGCACACGGCGTTCGACCAGCCCGGCCGAGAATCGGCGCTGCTCGGCCGGATCGAAGGCTCCAATCGGAGACAGCTGCAACCAGGGTAACCCAAGCTCATAGATCGCCGCGGTCTTCTGATCGACGATCTGGTCGATCGGTTTGGACGATGCCACGGCAAAAAAGGCCGGAGCCGAACGGAACTGCGCGCTATCGGCATTGACCCAGATGCCGGCGATCCGCTGCTTTTCGCGCAAGACGATGGCATTGGTTGGCCCTTTGAGCACCACGACGATATCATAGTCCTGCCCCGCCCGGCTGCCCTCCGGCGTCAGGATCGCGCCGTAAAGCAACAGCTCGGTACCGGTGAAGCCCTGACGGACCTGGATCTCATGCTGCGAAACCTCGGGCACCAGAATCGGATCGCGCGCGCCGCCAAGCAGGATCAGGCAAAGGATCGCAAGCACGATCCTCACAGCGGCGCATCCGTGTAGATCTCATCCGGCTGCCAGGCGAGCCCGATCAGCATCCGCAGCGCGATCAGCAGGACAATCGCAGCCAGAACGAAGCGCAGCCGTTCGGCCGGCAGCTTCTGGGCCAGCTGCGAACCGATCTGCGCGCCCGAGACGGACCCGATCAACAGCAGTACGGCCAGCACGATATCGACCGCCTTGGTGGTCAGGGCATGCATCATCGTGGTGATCATGGTGACGAACAGGATCTGGAACAGCGAAGTGCCGACAACGACATTCGCGCTCATCCCCAGGATGTAGAGCATGGCCGGGACCAGCACGAAGCCGCCACCGATCCCCATCAGCATTGTCAGGATGCCCGTGAATACGCCCAGCAACAGCGGCGCCAGCGGCGAAATGTAGAGGCCCGAACGATAGAACCGCCAACGCAGCGGCAAGTTGGCCACCATCGGATGATGCCGCCGCTTGCGCGCGGGCAGCGGCACGCCCGATTTCTGGGCCTTGAGCGCCTGCCAGCTTTCCCGCGCCATCAGCGTGCCGATCGTCCCCAGCAGGCCGACGTAAAGCAGGTTGATGACGATATCGATCTGCCCCCACTGTTGCAGCACGCGGAACAGAATGGCGCCAATGCCGGTGCCCAGCACCCCGCCAGCCACCATCACCGCCCCCATGTGGTAATCGACCCCGCCGCGCCGGGCATGGGCAAAAACGCCCGAAACCGACGCGCCGGTAACCTGGCTGGCAGCCGATGCCGCAGCGACCGTGGGGGGGATGCC
>CAWUNP010000431.1:0-1764 GCA_963923805.1 uncultured Novosphingobium sp.
TATTGGGGATGTAAAGGTAGACAAAGGTGAACGCCGCAATCACCAGCAGCACCGAAAGCAGCTTCCCGGCTACAAAGAACAGCGTGCCGAACGGTTCGTAAGCGATCAGCTTGCGCACGGTGGCGGCGCCTGGCATCGAGGCAGTGAGGCCGAAGGCCGAGAACATCAGCAGCGGCCCGAGTACGATCACGCTCAGATAGTCCCCGGCCCGCCGGGCCAGACTGCGTGGCTGGCTGACCCGCCAGATATGGTTGAAGGCCGTCTCAATCTTGCTGAGCATCGACACCGAGACATGAATCAGCACCAGCAAACCCATGAAGCCGAGCACGCCGACATTGATCCGGGTAATGAAATCGATCATCTTGTCGGTCAGGACGGCGGCCTTGTCGCCCAGCGGGGCCAGCAGACCGAGCAACAGCGGCTCCAGATGCTTCTGGACCCCGAAGGTCTTCAGCAGCGCGAACACGAACGCCAGACCCGGCACAATGGTCAGCAAGGTCGTATAGGCCAGGCTGGTGGCGCGATAATCCAGACCTTCCTCGCGGATACTGCGGTACAAGGCCAGCGACCAGACTCTGAGGGTTGTGGTTGTGCGGCGCAGACCGCTGGACAAGGAGCGAAGAACCGGAGTAAACCCTGACATGGCTAACCGAATCGGCGAATGGAGTTTCGAGCATGCCACAAATGGACGGCGATTGCCGCACGGGCGCGGCCGTTTACATGACGACAAACCCGGTCACCCCTTCCTCACACGTCTATCTTGACCCTCTCATCGACTGGAATCCGCATGACGATGCCGACCCTCATCACCCACGAGCGACTGATCCAGCTCAGCCAGCAGGCCGCGGAGCAGGTCCGGCGCCGCCAGAACCTCAACCTGCATCCGCAGCTGGACGACCCGGTGCAGCGCATGTTCAACGCGCTGGAGCCCGGCACCTATGTCCGCCCTCACCGTCATGCGCGCAACGAAGGCTGGGAGTTGATGCTCTGCCCGCATGGTGCGATGACCGTGCTGCTGTTCGACGCTGACGGGCAGATCCTGCAACGCATGGGTCTGGGTCCGGACGCCCCTGCGGTGGCCGTCGAAATTCCCGCTCACACCTGGCACACGGTCCGGGCCGACCGGCCCGGTACGGTCATGTTCGAGGTCAAGCCGGGGCCCTACTCACCCCTTGCGGACAAGGATTTCGCCCCTTGGGCACCCAGTGAGGGCAACCCCGCCTGCGCCCGTCTGCTGGACTGGTTCGCCAGCGCCCAGCCCGGTGACCGCCCACCGCCGCTCGAGGTCTGAGACCTACCTTGAGCCCCCCTCGGCATTTGCGTATTTTTTTCGGGGCTTGGTAAACTCCGCGCCTTCGCACCGAAATGGCTCATCCCTGTCTCCTGAACGGCTACATCCAACATCCATGAGAATCTCCCCACATTCCCTGATGATCGCGAGTCTGTCCGCCCTGCTCGCCGGCGCGCTGCTCACGGGTTGCTCGTCCAAAAAGAACAGTACCAAAGCCAGCCAGACCCTCACCGACGCGCAGGCCAAACCCAGCTTCTCCGAGCAGATCGACCGGGTGCTGACCGCACGGGTACAGGCCATCAGCCGCAAGAACCGCATCCTGACCCTCAAGTTCCCGGATGAAAAGGTCGCCAAAATCAAGGTCGGCCCCGAGGTCAAGAACTTCCAGGACATCGGCGTCGGCGATACCATCAAGGCCGAGTTCCGCGATGTCGTGGAGGTGTTCGTCTGTCTCTTATACACATCTGACGCTG
>CAWUNP010000432.1:0-1758 GCA_963923805.1 uncultured Novosphingobium sp.
CCATCACCGCTGGCACATCGTGCTGCAGCAGCGCCCAGCCATCTTGCCGGCGGATATAGGCATTGGTGGCATCGCCTTCGACGATCTTGCGCTTTTGCGCCTTGGCCACGGCCGCGATCCCGGCATCAAGCGGCGTCATCCCGCGGCCGACGATCCCGATCGGCGTTCCCGCAGGGGCCAGCGCAATGCTGTCTAGATTGAAGGCCGCCACGATCTGGTCCAGCGGCAGCGGCGGATCCTCGGCAAAGGCTTCGGCCCCCAGCAGGCCGATTTCCTCGGCCGTGGTCGCCAGGAAATAGACATCGCGGTCCAGCGCCGGCCCCTTGGCCAGCCGCCGCGCAATCTCGGTCAGCGCGGCCACGCCAGTGGCATTGTCAATCGCGCCGTTGCAGATCAGGTCTTCGGCGGGCGGAGCGGCACATTCGCCAAAATGGTCCCAGTGCGCCAACAGCAGCACGGCCCCGCTATCCGGGCGGCGGCCCGGCAGGCGGCCGATCACATTGTGCGTATTGATCCGGGTCTCACGCGTGGTCGCTTCCAGCATGACTGACAGGTCCAGCAACTTCGTTCCAAAATCGGGCCGGGCCGCCATCGCTTTCAGCGCAGCCAGATCCAGCGGCCCGCCCGCCAGCGCGCGTTCCATGCCCTCGCTGGTGATATAGGCATCCAGATCGCCGCCCAGTTCCTCGGTCGCCAGGGCATAGCCAGAGCGACTGCGCCGGGCGCGAACCTGATCAAGCGTGCGTTCGCCGTCCAGCACGGTCAACACCGCGGCCGCACCGGCCTTGAGCAGCGCGTTCTGCCGCTTGGCATTGTCGGTGCCGCCATCCAGCAGCAAGGCCACGCGCCCGGCCAGTTCGGCACGGCCCACTTCGCCCTCGCCCCGCCCCACGAACAGGATCGGCGCGCTGTTCAGCAGCGTGCGCTTGCCTGAAGTAAAGACGTCGGTCGAGCCGGGCGGGGAAAATTGCGGGCGGCCGCGGCGGCTGAACACGGCCCGGCTGGATGCCGGCTCGCGCGCGACCAGTTTGACCGGGGCGAACCAGGCATTGCGGGGATCGTTGGTGCCCGATTCGAGCCCTATATCGAACCACTGCCGGCCAATGTAACGCAGCGTCTTGGCCTCGCCATCGGTGCCGGGTTCGCGGCCATCATAAGCATCGCTGGCCAGTTCGCTGACATGGGCCAAAAGCGCTGTTTCCAGCACCTTGTCGCGCCGTTGCGCGGCGGCCGGAGCGCACAGCAAGGCCGCCGCAACAGCGGCAGCAGCCCATCGCTTCATCGCCCTCACGCAACGCTTCATCGCCCCCGTCCTACAGCAGGTCAGCTTCCGGACAAGCGGCCTTCAAAAACCGCCATGCAGTTAAACCGCAGGGGTGGCAGGAAGGTTACACTTGCCGGTACAAATCTTGGCTATTCGGCGGTCCAGCCGCCATCCATCGAAATGTTGGCACCGGTCATGTTACCGGCTTCGGGGCGGCACAGGAACACCGCCAGCGCGGCGACTTCCTCGGGCTGGACGAAGCGCTTGGTCGGCTGCTTGGCCAGCAGCACATCATTGATCACGGCCTCCCGGCTGAGCCCGCGGGTCTTCATCGTATCGGGGATCTGGTTCTCGATCAGCGCAGTCCAGACATAGCCGGGGCTGATGCAATTGGCGGTAACCCCGCTGGTCGCCAGTTCCAGCGCGAGCGACTTGGTAAAACCGGCCACCGCGTGCTTGGTCGCCACATAGGGCCTGTCTCTTATACACATCTC
>CAWUNP010000433.1:0-1756 GCA_963923805.1 uncultured Novosphingobium sp.
GTTGCCCCGGGGCAACCTTACTTCGGTGACAACACCATCAGCATCTGGCGGCCTTCCATGCGGGGATAGGCCTCGATCTTGGCTTCTTCGGCAGTGTCTTCCTGCACCCGCTTGAGCAGGTTCATGCCCAGCTGCTGGTGCGAAAGTTCGCGGCCGCGGAAGCGCAGGGTGACCTTCACCTTGTCACCTTCGCCGATGAACTTGTGGATCGCGCGCATCTTCACGTCATAGTCGTGATCGTCGATGTTCGGACGCATCTTGATCTCCTTGATCTCTTGCGTCTTCTGGTTCTTGCGCGCGGCATTGGCCTTTTTCTGGGCCTCATACCGGAACTTGCCGACATCAAGGAACTTCGCCACCGGCGGATCGGCGTTGGGAGAAATCTCCACCAGGTCCAGCCCTACTTCGGCTGCCTGTTCGATCGCTTCGCGGGTATACATGACGCCAAGATTCTCACCGTTTTCGTCAATGACGCGGACCTTGTCCGAGGTGATCATCTGGTTGTAGCGTGGCCCGCTCTTGACGGGGGGCGACAGCATGCGCCGGGGTGGGGGTGCTATAGTTCCTGCTCCTTAGGCAATGGCTTGATGCGCGCGTCCTTAATCTGAATCCCCGCGCTGTGGAAGCCGCGAATTTACGCCGCTTCCTGCCAGACTGGTACCCGGACCAGTTTCCCGCGTACCGGCAGCACTGCGTCGACGGTCCGGGCGGGCTGCATCGCGGCGATGATTGCCGGGTCAGCCACGTCCAATCCGCCGGTCAGCGCTCCGAAGGCCGGCAGGATCAGTTTGCGCTCACTCGCCGCCCAGCAGGGCCGGGCCACCGATCGCCCGCGCGCGGCAATCCGCAGTTTCGGATGGAAATGGCCGGAAAGCTCGGCCCGCGCTTCGCCGGTCCGCGCTTCGTGGCGCAATACCAATGGCCCGATGGCCAGCTCTTCCAGCATCGTGCCAGGGGCTGATCCGGCATCGTGGTTGCCGCCGATCCAGACCCAGTCCACCACGCGCGTCAGCGCGGCGAGCATGCCCGCCGCGTGGGGCTCCAGTCGCTGCGCGCCATCGCCGTCATGGAAATTGTCGCCCAGTGTGAACACCCGGCGCGCGCCGCTGGCGCGAATGGCCAGCGCGACTCGCTCCAGCGTTTCGCGGCTGTCATAGGGCGGCAACATCTGTCCGAAGCGCGCAAAGAAGCTGCCCTTTTCAAGGTGCAGGTCAGCCACCAGCAGCGCCTGCTCGCGCGACCAGTACAATGCGCCGCTGTCCAGCAACGCCATGTCCTCACCGGCGAACGAAAAGGGAACCATGGCTTTTCCTTGCCGTAAGCCGTCTGGCTTGGCAAGGGCAGCGCATGACCGACTGGAGCCCCCAAACCGCCATCGCCAAAGCCTGGTTCGAAAGCCTGCGCGACCGGATCTGTGCCGAATTCGAAGCGATCGAAGCGGAGGCGGGCAGTTCTGCCCGGTTTGATTACCAGACCTGGCAGCGCGAGGAAGACGGCAACCCCAATCCGGGCGGTGGCACCCGCGGCGTGATGAAGGGGCAGGTGTTCGAGAAGGTCGGGGTCAATGTCTCGACCGTTCACGGCCGGTTTGCGCCGCAATTTGCCGGATCCATCAACGGCGCGAGTGAGGACAATCCCGGCTTCACCGCCACCGGCATCAGCCTGGTGGCGCACATGGCCAACCCGCACGTTCCGGCTGTTCACATGAACACCCGCTTCCTGACGACGACCAAAGCCTGGTTCGGCGGGGGGGGGG
>CAWUNP010000434.1:0-1756 GCA_963923805.1 uncultured Novosphingobium sp.
TGCTTCAGCCGCAGGCGCCCCTCGACATGGGCAATTCCGGCACTTCCACGCGACTGCTGATGGGCCTGATCGCCAGCCATCCGATTACGGCCACCTTCGTCGGCGATGCCAGCCTGTCCAAGCGACCGATGGGCCGGGTGATCGAACCGCTCTCGCAAATGGGCGCATCATTTGACGCTTCGGAAGGCGGCCGACTGCCACTGACCCTGCGCGGCGCTCTCCCCGCAGTGCCGATCGAATACCGCCTGCCGGTCGCCAGCGCGCAAGTGAAGAGCGCAGTGCTTCTCGCGGGGCTCAACGCCCCCGGGATCACCACCGTGATCGAACCGGTGCCGACCCGCGACCATTCCGAACGGATGCTGCGCGGCTTTGGCGCGGACCTGTCGGTCGAAGTCGAAGCCGATGGCACGCGGGTGATTCGCCTGGTGGGTGAAGCCGAGCTGAAGCCCCAGACGATCGAGGTGCCGGGCGATCCCTCCTCCGCCGCCTTCTTCATCGTTGCCGCGCTGATCGTACCGGGCAGCGAACTGACGATCCAGAACGTCGGCCTCAACCCGACCCGCGCTGGCATCGTCGAGGTGCTGCGTCAGATGGGCGGCGACATTACCGAGGTGAATCGCCGCGAAGTGGGCGGTGAGCCGGTGGCCGATCTGGTGGTTCGCCATTCCGCCCTGAAGGGGATCGAAGTCGATCCGGCCATCGCGCCGAGCATGATCGATGAATTCCCGGCGCTGTTCGTCGCCGCCTCGCTGGCAGAGGGCACTACCGTCACCACCGGTCTGGAAGAGCTGCGGGTCAAGGAAAGCGATCGCATTTCGGTGATGGCCGCCGCACTCGCCGGAGCAGGTGCGCGGGTCACGGAAACCGAAGACGGCCTGACCATCGTCCCGGTATTTGAAGCCCTGCTGGATGGGCTCGCGCAGTGATTATTGCCGTCGACGGACCCACCGCTTCAGGCAAAGGCACAATAGCGAAGGCGCTCGCCGCGCATTTCAGCCTGCCGCACCTTGATACAGGGCTGCTGTATCGAGCCGTGGGCCGACAGGTAGCCCTGAACGGCGGCAATCCTGATGATCCTGCCGATGCGCTGAGGGCTTGCGACTTTGGGAAGGACCTGCTCGGCGATCCCGAACTGCGCAGTGAAACCACCGGCGGCCTGGCCAGCCGGGTATCGATCCACCCGGCCGTGCGACAGGCACTGTTTGAACGCCAGCGCGCCTTTGCCGCCCAACCCGGTGGCGCCGTGCTCGACGGTCGTGACATTGGCACGGTCATCGCGCCCGAAGCGGACGTGAAGCTGTTCGTCGTCGCCTCGGTCGCGGCCCGGGCCGAGCGGCGGTTCAAGGAGATGCAGCAACAGGGCCGCGCCGTGGCGCTGGCCGAGATTGCCGCCGATCTGGAAGCGCGCGACGCGCGCGATCGGACCCGCGCAGAAGCACCGCTGGTGGCCGCGCCCGATGCGGTCCTGCTCGATACCAGCGACCTGGGCCGCGACGAAGCCATTGCTGCCGCGATCGCGATTGCCGAAGGCCGCAAGTAATCGCCGGCCAGACGCGCCACTTTGACACCCGCCATTGCCCAATGCTTGGCCCGGGTGTTAGTCCGGCGTCATGGCCCGCCTTCCTCTTATCGCCTGCTCGGCTCTCGCACTCGGTTCTGCGGCATTCAGCCAACCCGTGACCGTTCAGGAACGGCGCCTGGCGGAAGTTGAACGCGGGCGGATGCTGGCCGAGGCGCGCTGCGCTGCCTGCCATGC
>CAWUNP010000435.1:0-1751 GCA_963923805.1 uncultured Novosphingobium sp.
TATCCAGCGCCCGCGCGTTTTCCAGCCAAGCGGCGCGCCCTTCCCCGGCCCCGACCAAGGGGTGAACCAGCAGCGCAATCAGCGGCACCGGCGCAGCCTCACTCGCCGCCAGTTCGGCCAGCAGCAGCAAGACCCGCCCCGCCGTGGTCTGCGGCAGCGGCTGGCCCGCCGTATCATCCGCCACGATGTTCCAGCGCCGCAGGTGCGCAACCACCCGCCCGGCCAGCCCGCGATCCGGCGTGACCAGCGCGATGCGCTCTTCGGGCTGTTCCAGCGCTTCGCGGATCAGGATCGCAATGGCCTGGGCTTCCTCGCCCGGGTGGGCGCTTTCCATCAGCCGCACGCCAGAGAGGCGGCGCTGCTCGGCCTTCAGGTCAACCCAGCCCGCGCTGCCTTCGGGCGGCAGGAACAGGTTGGAGATCGCGCGGCTGCGCTCCGGCGGCGCGGCGGCCAGTCCGGCGCGGTGCCAGGGATCAACCTCGGCCCGGTTCACGCCCATGCGGTTGAGCAGCAGCTTGAGGTGATATTGCGGATGCGCCAGCGCATCGCGTTCGCCAAAGGGCGGACCATCGGGTTCGGCAGGGATGCCTGCACTGCCCAGTCCATCCCAAACCGTCTGATCCAGATTGAGATCAAGATCCGGCAGGATCACCGCGCCGTTCGGCAGATCGGCAATCGTCCGGAGCAGCCGCGCCAGCGATGGCGAGGCGCTGGTGATCCCGGCGGCGATCACCGGCAGGCTTGGCGGTGTTTCCTGCCAGCGCCGCGCCGCGTGATCGAACAGCAGGTTGCGCCGCACCGGCGGATCGACCTCTCCCCGCGCAGCCAGTTCGGCCAGCCAGTGCGCCTGAACGCGGGCAAAGCTGCGGGTCGAATCCTGCCAGTGCCTCGCCAGATCGCCGACGATGCCGGATACGCGTTCCTGCAACAGGTCACCCAGCTCGATCCCCTCAATCGCCAGCCGGTCCATCGTCCGCGCCGTATCGAAGGCCAGCCGCAGCAGACCGGGGGCCTTGGGGGTGGCCTTGCCTAGCTCTTCGCGCAGCAATTCCGCCAGCCGCAGCCAGCGCCGCACGGGATCGGCGGCCGGCGGAACGGCGCTGCCTGCCCCCAGAGGATCGAGCAGCGGCCCCAGCGTTTCATCCAGATCAAGATCGCCCACCACCGCCATGCGCGGCAGCAGCAGTCCCCCGCCAGAGAGGCGCACGAAAGCCTCGGTCACGATCCGTTCGGCGCGGCGGCTGGGGAGCAGCAGGGTCAGCCGGGCCAGGCCCAGGTCCGGCTCGGCGTAACGCGGGATCAGCCCCGCGACCAGCGCATCGGCAAACCCGCGATGCGCGGCGATCGAATAGACCTGCGGCCCGGCCCGCTCAGCCATCGGCCGCAGCAGTGCTGGCCAACGCAGCCTCGGTCAGGCCAATCGCTTCGGGATAGCCGACATCGAACCATTCGCCCTGATGGACCAGCCCGAAGCAGCGCCCGGCGGCAATCGCCCGGTCCCAGAACACGTTGGTCGAAAACACATCTGCCGGCGGATCGACTACCAGATGCTTCGAAAGCAGCTGCACCCCGGTCCAGTCATAGCCGCGCGGGCCTTTCGGCCCCTCGCGGGAGAGGCGGCCATCATCGCCCAGATCGAAGTCGCCAATGCCCTTGGTGTTGTTGGCCCGTTCATGCGGGACAAGCAGCATCAACACGTCCATCCTGGCCCTGTCTCTTATACACATCTGACGCTGCCGACGATACTCCTT
>CAWUNP010000436.1:0-1747 GCA_963923805.1 uncultured Novosphingobium sp.
ATCGTCGGCAGCGTCAGATGTGTATAAGAGACAGCCGCAAGGCCGGCGTCCAGGGCCGCGGCGCATGGGTGACCCCGGCGTAACGGTAATCGGTGCCGGCGTCGCCATGCCAGGCGACACGGCGGGGCACGCGTATATCGCGGCCAAACAGGCGCAGTGTTTCATCGTGCCAGTCCATGTCCAGCGCCAGCTGATCAAACCATTGCCGTGCGGCCGCCGGGGTCAGAAAGGCCTCCTGGTAGTCGATTTCGCCATCCCGACTTAGCAGACGCATGGTGATTCGGGTATCCTTCCACCGCTGAAGAACCCCGCCCACCGTAAGGGGGCAGACCCGGTCCGGCGAGAGGGTTCTGTATCCATTTCGATCCAAGTTTGAGTGACCGACATGTCCAGTATTGAACCGCCTGTGGTGGAACCCGGCAATTTCTTTGTTCGGCTGTTCTTCATCATCGTGTACATGATTATTCTCAGCGTGGTGCGCTTTCTGCTCTGGGGCGTTCTGCTGGTGCAGATGGTGCTGCACCTGTTCGGCGCCGGGCCCAGCCCCCGCGCTCAAAAACTCGGGCAGACGATTGCCGAGTATGTGTATCGCATCTGGCTGTACCTGAGCTACAACACCGACGATAAACCGTTTCCGTTCAATCGGCGGAAAGACGAATCCTGATCCTGGTCCGAATGGACCCGGCGACACTGCCTACAGGAGAGAGGCCATGGCAAAAGCAAGCTTTAATGTAACCGGCATGAAATGCGGCGGTTGCGAGAAATCCGTCCAGTCGGCGGCGGATGCGGTCGACGGGGTGCTGTCCAGCAAGGCCTCCGCCAAGGAAGGCCGGGTCGAGGTCGAATTCGACGAAGCCAAGACCACGCTGGAGGCCATCAAGCAGTCGATTCAGGCCAAAGGCTTTCCCACGGCCTGAGCGGTTCGCCACTGACCTGCCGAGCGCGACAACAGGGAATCGGACCATGAAGACACCGGTCAGGATTGCCGTGTCCGGTGCGGCGGGGCAGATCAGCTACTCGCTGCTGTTCAGGCTCATCGCCGGTGACCTGCTTGGACCAGATCAGCCGGTGGAGTTGCGTTTGCTGGAAGTGCCGCAGATGGTCGCAACCCTTGAGGGAGTGGCCATGGAACTGGCTGACTGTGCCGCGCCGCTGTTGCATGCGCTGAGTTGCCACAGTATCCCCGAGGAGGCCTTCGACCAAGCCGAACTGGTCTTTCTGGTCGGCGCACAGCCGCGCGGGCCGGGGATGCAACGGCGTGATTTGCTGACGGTCAACGCGGATATTTTCTCCACCCAGGGGCGGGCACTGAATGAGGTTGCCCATCGCGACGTCAAGGTGCTGGTGGTGGGTAATCCGGTTAACACCAATGCCCTGATTGCCGCCCGCAATGCCCCTGATTTGCCAGCACACAACTTTACGGCACTGACCCGGCTCGACCACAACCGTGCCGTCAGTCTGCTCGCCGCCCAGTCTGGACACAATCCGGCCGAGATCGACGGCGTCATCATCTGGGGCAATCACTCCCTCACCCAGCATCCCGACCTGCTGCACGCACGGGTGGCGGGACAGTCTGCGCTTGAGTGTGTCGGCCGGACGTGGTTCGAGCAGAACTTCATCGGCACCGTCCAGAATCGAGGCGGTGACATCATCCGCGTGCGCGGCAAATCGAGTGCCGCATCCGGCGCCAACGCGGCCCTTGACCACATGCGCGACTGGATATTCGGCACCCCCGAGGGGCGCTGGA
>CAWUNP010000437.1:0-1730 GCA_963923805.1 uncultured Novosphingobium sp.
CGGCCGGTTCGGCGGCAGGTTCAGGTTCGGGCGCGGCGCGCTCGAACAGCGGCTGCACCGGCTGCGGTTCAACCGCCGGACGCACCGGACCGCGCCCGGCGATCGGGTTGAACGGACGGTTCGCCACTTCGGCCTGGGCCGCACTCTGTTCGATCCCGGTCGCAACCACCGAAACGCGGATCTTGCCCTGGAGATCGGGATTGAAGGCCGAACCCCAGATGATGTTGGCATTCGGATCGACCAGTTCGCGAATGTGGTTCGCGGCCTCGTCCACCTCAAGCAGCTTCATGTCTTCGCCGCCGATGATCGAGATGATCACGCCCTTCGCGCCCTGCATCGAAACGCCATCGAGCAACGGGTTGGCAATGGCCTTCTCGGCCGCTTCCAGCGCCCGGTTTTCGCCATGGCCTTCGCCGGTGCCCATCATGGCCTTGCCCATTTCGGCCATGACCGAACGCACGTCGGCAAAATCGAGGTTGATCAGGCCCGGCATGACCATCAGGTCGGTGATCGAACGGACGCCCTGCTGCAGCACTTCATCGGCCAGCAGGAAGGCTTCCTTGAAGGTGGTTTCGGCTTTCGCGACCAGGAACAGGTTCTGGTTCGGGATCACGATCAGGGTATCGACGTGCTTCTGCAGCTCTTCGATCCCGGCTTCGGCCGAGCGCATCCGGCGGGTGCCTTCGAACAGGAACGGCTTGGTCACGACCCCGACGGTCAGCACGCCCTTGTCACGGGCTGCCTTGGCCACGACCGGGGCTGCACCGGTCCCGGTGCCGCCACCCATGCCGGCGGCGATAAAGCACATATGCGCCCCATCAAGCGCGCGGTCGATCTCGGCCAGGGTTTCCTCGGCCGCAGCCTTGCCCACTTCGGGACGCGAACCGGCACCCAAGCCCTGGGTGATATCCGGACCCAGCTGGATGCGGTGCTCCGCAATCGAATTGTTCAGGGCCTGGGCATCGGTGTTCGCGACAATGAAATCAACGCCTTCAATCCCGGCGGTGATCATGTTGGCGATGGCGTTTCCGCCGGCACCGCCCACCCCGATCACGGTGATGCGGGGACGCAGCTCTTCAACAGCTGGCGGTCCGATATTGATGCTCATGGCGCGCTCCTGTCCGGCAAGCGGATGCAATTCTGACAACTGACGGTGTTACTGCACCGCCGGATTTAAAGTTTCCAACCCGTAATCCCACGTTGTCCACAGTCGCCCCGTAGAATCAGGACGATGACGTGCGATTCAAAAATATTCCCGAAGCGCGCGATAGATCCGGCCGACCGGCCCCAGCTTGTCAAACGGGGCCCCTTCCCGCCCGGCCCGGCCCACCTTGCGGATATCGATGGGGTCGGCCGCGGCATAGAGCACCAGCCCTGTCAGCGTGGAAAATCCAGGCGTTCCATGGGCCTCGGGCAAACCTTTAATGTGCAGTGGCCGCCCGATGCGGACCGGCTTGCCAAGCGCGGCCTGGGCATAGTCGGCCAGACCGGCCAGCTCTGCCCCGCCACCGGTCAGCACGATCTGCTGCCCGCGCTGGCCGGTGAAGCCCAGCGATTTGAGTGCCCGGCCCACCTCATCCATCAGCCGCGCCATCTGCTCGGTAATCACGGAGATCAGTTCGGCCCGCGGGATGCGGTTCTTGTCATCGGCATGGCGAGCGATCGGCCCGGTCATTTCATCGCCTGTCTCTTATACACATCTGACGCTGCCGACGATACTCCTTGTGTAG
>CAWUNP010000438.1:0-1730 GCA_963923805.1 uncultured Novosphingobium sp.
GGCCTATATTGCCGAGCAGCAGTTGGATCATCGCCATCACGCGAATGTTCTGCACGCCGACAGAATGGTGCGTCCAGCCCAGCGCATAGAGGCTGGTCATGGCCCGGTCGGGCGTCGCGGTTGCGGCGATCATCTCGCACACCTGCAGGAAAGCATCCTGCGGCGTACCGGTCAGTTCGGTCACGCGCTCTGGCGTGTAGCGATCGACATGCTGTTTTAACAGATTAAGCACGCAACGCGGGTGTTGCAGTGACTCGTCCACCTTGGCATAGCCCTGCCCGTCCAGCTCATAGGTCCAGGAACTGCGGTCATAATGGACCTCCGGATTCTGCGCGTCATAGCCGCTGAACAGCCCGTCAGCGAAGCTGAAGCCTTCGCTGACGATGAAGGCGGCATTGGTATAAGCCTTCACATAGGTCTGATTAATCGCATTCCGCTCCAGCAGATAGCGAATCACGCCATTCAGGAACACGATGTCGGAACCGGCCCGGATTGGCACGTACAGGTCGGCGACCGCGGCCGTGCGGGTGAAGCGTGGGTCGATGACCACCAGCTTGGCCTTGTTGCGGGCCTTGGCTTCGACCGCCCATTTGAAGCCCACCGGATGGGCTTCGGCCGGGTTGCCACCCATGGCGATGATGAGATCGGCATGCTGGATATTCATCCAGGTATTGGTCATCGCGCCGCGGCCGAAACTGGAGGCCAGCGCCGAAACCGACGGGGCATGGCAGATGCGGGCCTGGCTGTCGAGCATGACAATGCCCAGCGCACGGGCGACCTTGTTGGTGAGGTAGCCGGTTTCGTTCGACGCGGCGGAGGCCGCCAGAAATCCGATCGAACTCCAGCGGTTAACCGTCTGGCCCTGGTCGTTCTGGTGGATGAAATGCGCATCGCGGTCATCCTTCAGCAGCCGCGCGATCCGCTCCATCGCCCATGACCAGCTGACCTTCTGCCAGACAGCGCTACCCGGCGCGCGATACTCCGGCTCGCGCAACCGGCTGTGGCTATGGATGAACGACAACAGGCCGGACCCCTTGGGGCAGAGGCTGCCGCGACTGACTGGATGATCGGGATCACCCTCGATATGGATAATCTCGGCCTTGGCATTCTTGGCCTTGTCGCCGAGGCTGTACATGATCAGGCCACAAGCCACAGAACAGTAGGGACAGGTGTTGCGGGTTTCGGTGGTGCGGGTCAGCTTGAAACTGCGCACGTCCGCCAGCACGGCGTCGGGCGCGAAACCCAGAGCCGCCAACGATGAGCCGCCCAGTGACGTTGCACTCAGCTTGAAAAACTGGCGTCGTGTAACCTGCATGCTCTGCTCTCTCTCGTGCGCTTGAGTGTCCCGGCGACGCTCACATGCGTCGGCATGCTTGCAGAATCGCGGGATCTTGGCAATCGGCGGAAACCGCGCGGTCAGGCATCAATGGCCACAATTCTCGGTACATGCCGACCGCCCTCAAACGGAGTGCTGAGGAAGGTCTCGACGATGTGCTTGGCCATGTCCAGTGTCACGATACGCTGGCCGATGGCGATGCAATTGGCATCGTTGTGTGATCGGGTCAAAAAGGCCGTCTGCTCATCGAAGGTATAGCCACAGCGACATCCCTTGACGCGATTGGCGACGATAGCTTCACCATTGCCACTGCCACCGAGCACGATGCCACGCTCGACCTCACCGCTCGCCACGGCTTCGGCACAAGGCCGAATCCAGGTCGGATAATCAGTGC
>CAWUNP010000439.1:0-1728 GCA_963923805.1 uncultured Novosphingobium sp.
CCGGATTGCTGCGGTCAGGCGGCTTGCTTGAAAACCATGCAGGGCCCGCGCTTGCCGCGTTCGCGACCGCGTTCGGGTTCGGGCTGCTGCATCAGGCGATCGCCAAAATTGATCTGCGACGGGATATGGAATTCGCCAACCTTGGCGCGCAGGCGCCGCATGGTCTGATAGACCATGCTCTCGGTGAATTCGGGTTCCAGGCCGGGGTTTGGCCAGAGCCATTCGATCATCTCTTCCTTGCTGACTGGATTGGGGCAGCGCAGCATGAGGTACATCAGGGCCTCAACCTCATATTCGGTCAGTTTGACGGTGAAGCCGGTAACCGTGCATTCGCTTCGCAGATATTGCGGCCAGGTCATGCTTACAGCCATGGCGCGTCCGAACCGATCATCATTCCGGTGTCCTCCTGCGCCCCCGCAGTTGTTGCGTTCCCGATCTTGCCGGCGGTCAATATCAGGAAGCAGGCCATCGGCTTCCCTTGGGAAATTGCATACCAAGCCTGCGGGAAATACCAATATCCCGCCCGATAGCAGTGCTTTGGCAATTTGTACGGAGTTTAGCCGCCAATATTGCAATTGTTTGCCTGTCAAAATGGTAGTGATTGCGGCGGGTGCAGCGGTAACCGATGCCGATTCCGCGATCTGCCAGGCCGGCGCCTCCCGCGAACCCGAGTGATCGCATTTTTATCGGGTCCCAAGTTGCTGAAAAAGATTCACTTTTTCGGGGTTGGGGCGGTTTGTTGGGAATTCTAATATTTTGCGCTTGAAAGGCTGAATCGAATATGATTCTAAGGCTTTCATGGGCGGGCGTAACGAACCAAGGATCTTCAACCAGAATGTGCGGCAGGCGTCGCCGTTGCTGGGCCTGCTGTTCCTGCTGGGGATTGCCCTGGCCGGGCCAAGCGGCGTGCTGGCCTGGAGCGATTACAACCGGGAGCTGGCGGAAAAGCAGGCTCAGGTGCAAAAGCTCAAGGCCGAACGCGATGTCCTCAAGAACCGCGTGGCCTTGCTCAATCCCGATAACGTCGATTCCGATATGGCCAGCGAACTGCTGCGCAAGGACATGAACGTGGTCCACCCGGATGAAGTGGTGATCCTGCTTAACTGATCCGGGTTTTCGCTCGCAGTGCGGGCACCTGCTCAAAAATACGAATGCACCGGTTTCCCTTACGGCGCTCGGGCCCTATAGGCGCGTCAGAGGATTCCACCCCAGGGGACCACAATTGGCCAAGAAACCGACTGCCGCCAAGGCCGCAACCGCTGCCGAAGAGGGCTTTGCGCTGCGCAGCCTGCAAGATGCGCATGCCGCTAACAAGCGCTATGCCGCCAGCGATGATGAACTGCTGACCTTCTACGAACAGATGGTCCTGATCCGCCGGTTTGAAGAACGCGCTGGCCAACTTTACGGCCTCGGCCTGATCGGGGGCTTCTGCCACCTATATATCGGTCAGGAAGCCGTTGCAGTTGGTCTGCAGTCCGCGCTCGATGGTGAGAAGGACAGCGTGATCACCGGCTATCGCGACCATGGCCACATGCTGGCCTATGGCATCGATCCCAAGGTGATCATGGCCGAGCTGACCGGCCGCGCCGCCGGGATTTCCAAGGGCAAGGGCGGGTCGATGCACATGTTCAGCGTCGACCACAAGTTCTACGGCGGCCACGGCATCGTCGGCGCGCAGGTGTCGCTCGGCACCGGTCTCGCCTTCGCGCACAAGTATCGTGAGGACGG
>CAWUNP010000440.1:0-1722 GCA_963923805.1 uncultured Novosphingobium sp.
TCCTACCCGGCCCGGCTGGAAGCGGCGCTGCGCGCCCGCGGCCTGAATGCACGGATCACCAATGCCGGCGTTTCGGGCGATACGACTGCTGGCGGACTTGAGCGGCTCGACTTCACGCTGAACAGCCTGCCCAAGCCCCCGGCGCTGGTGATCATCAGCCTGGGCGGCAATGACATGCTGCGCGGCCTGCCGCCCGAAGCCACGCGCAAGAACCTGGATGCGATGCTGGGCAAGCTGAAAGCGCGCGGTATCCCGGTGGTGCTGATGGGGATGTTGGCCGCACCCAACCTCGGTACGGACTATCGCGGCAAATTCGATCCGATCTATCCCACGCTGGCGAAGAAGTACGATGCCGCGCTGGTGCCGTTCTTCCTTCAGCCGCTGCTCGGCCGGCCCGATCTGGTCCAGGCGGACCGGATCCACCCGACCCTGCCGGGGATCGACCTGATGGTCGGAGCGACAATTGAGAAAGTCGCGGGCGCTCTGCCCAAGGCCGCTAAGGGAGCCGCTCCACCGCCCCGTCCCTGACGCGCCAGATCGCTGCTTCACCGGCAATGGCATCGAACGGGGCCAGTTCAGTCCCGGTCAGCCAGACCTGTGCCCGACCGGCCCGAAGCCGGTCAAACAGCGCGGTGCGGCGGACGGGATCGAGGTGGGCGGCCACTTCATCAAGCAGCAACAGGGCTGGGCGGGCATCCTGCAGCAGGTCGGCATGGGCCAGGGTGATCGCGATCAGCAGCGCCTTCTGTTCACCGGTCGAGCAGGCGCTGGCGGGCTGACCCTTGCCCGCCATGGTCACCAGCAGCTCATCGCGGTGCGGGCCGGTCAGCGTTCGCTGCGCCGCACGATCGCGGCGGCGCGTAGCGGCAAGATCCGCGGCAAGAGCGCCAGCTTCCAGCGGTCCGCCGGGCTGATAGACCAGTTCCGGCCGCGCGAAGGGCGCTTCGGGGAGCAGCGCTAACCGCTCTGACAGGTTCGCCACCAGCCGCGCCCGCGCCTGGGCCACCAGCGCGCCTGCTTCGGCCAGCTGGCTTTCCAGCGCATCGAGCCAGGCCGGATCGGGATCGGTGGGTTCGCCCAGCAGGCGGTTGCGTTCGCGCAGGGCGTTTTCCATCCGCGCGGCGTTCTTGGCGTGGCCGGGTTCCAGTGCCAGCACCAACCGATCAAGGAACCGCCGCCGCGCCCCTGCGCCTTCGCTGAACAGCCGGTCCATCGCCGGGGTCAGCCAACCGACCGATAGCCATTCGGACAGGCCCAGCGCCGGAATTTCTGCGCCATTGGCACGGGCCAGGCGGCGTCCCGGTCGATCGGGGCGGATGCCGGTACCAAGCTGGACCGAGCCCTCAAGCTCGGCACTGACTGCACAGCCGCCATCGCCGCTCTGGCTTGGCAGCTCGGTCAGCGCGGCGCGGCGCAGACCGCGGCCCGGGGCCAGCAGCGAGAGCGCCTCCAGCACGTTGGTTTTGCCTGCCCCATTTTCCCCCACCAGCAGGTTGAACTGCGCCGTTTCGGACAGGCGCGTCTCCGGATGGTTGCGAAAGTGGGTCAGGGTGATGCGATCAAGCGCCATTGCTGGGGCGATAGAGGGCAGGAGCGGCGGTGTCATCCCAAAGTCATTGTCCACCCACTATCGTCATCTCCGCCTGCGCGGTGCGGACGAGGTTGGGCTAATTCACCCTGTCTCTTATACACATCTCCGAGCCCACGAGACCTCTCTACATC
>CAWUNP010000441.1:0-1714 GCA_963923805.1 uncultured Novosphingobium sp.
TGACAGCGTGGCCAAGCTGGCCGTCGCGGTTCGCCTGTCGCTCGATCCCGCCTGCGATGTCCTGACTATTTCGACCACCCTGACCAACCAGGGCGATGCGCCGCTTGACGTGCAGTGGCTGGCCGGAGCGGTGCTGCCGCTGCCCGATCATGCCCAGACGGTCCGCTCGTTTTCGGGCCGCCACAACACCGAATTCGTGCCGGTCGCGGATCGCCTGACGCGCAGCCAATGGCGGCGCGAAAACCGGCGCGGGCTGACCTCGCACGATTGTGTTCCCGGCGCGGTGGTGCTTGCCGATGGCTGCGCTTTCGGGGCGCAGCTGGCGTGGTCGGGCAATCACTGCCAGTTCATCGATTGGGTCGATGATGGCCGCTGGCAATGGCAGTTGGGCGAAGCGCTGATGCCGGGCGAGGTTTCGCTCGCGCCGGGTGAAACGCTGGCCTCGCCAGAAGTTCTCGCCACTTGCGCCGCCGATGCAAACGCCGTAGCGCAGAACTTCCACGCCGCGATCCGTGCGCGGATGGACTGGCCGCAGGGCGCCATGCGCCCGCGCCCGGTCCACCTCAACACCTGGGAAGGCTTCTACTTCGATCACGATGAGGCCGCGCTGAAGGACCTGGCCGATGCTGCCGCCAGGGCCGGAATCGAGCGCTTCGTGCTGGATGATGGCTGGTTCCACCGCCGCAACGATGACACCAGCAGCCTGGGTGACTGGTGGCCGGATGACGTGAAATACCCCAAGGGGCTGGCCCCGCTGGCAGACCATGTGACCGCGCTCGGCATGGAATTCGGCCTCTGGGTTGAGCCGGAGATGATCAACCCGGATAGCGAGCTTTACCGTGCGCATCCCGATTGGGCGCTGCAGGTGGCCGGCCGTCCGCTGATCACCGCGCGCAACCAGCTGGTTCTCGACATGGGCCGCACCGAAGTGCGCGATTACCTTTACGAACGCTTCGCCGGTCTGCTGGAAAGCCTGCCGATCGGCTACCTCAAGTGGGATCATAATCGCGATCTGACCGCCGCTGGCGAGCGGCCCTCGTTCCGCAAACAAGTGCTGGGTGCCTATGACCTGTTCGCCCGGCTGCGCGCTGCTTTCCCGGCGGTCGAGATCGAGGCCTGCGCCGGTGGCGGCGGGCGGATCGATGCCGGGATTGCGCGCTTCACCCACCGGTTCTGGACCAGCGACAATATCGATGCGGTCAGCCGGGTCAGCATCCAGCGCGGCTATCTGCAATTCTTCCCGCCCGAACTGATGGGCAGCCATGTCGGTGCGGCGCCAGCCCATGCGACGGGGCGGATCCAGACCATGCGCTTCCGCAACCACGTTGCCCTGCCGGGGCACTTCGGGGTGGAACTGGACCTGCGCAAGCTGGACGAGCGCGACCTTGCGCGGCTGGGCGAGGGGATTGCCCGCTACAAGGCGCTGCGGGATCGGTTCCATGGCGGAAAGGTCTGGCTGGGCGAGGGCGCGGACGGGCTCCTGTGGCAGGCGCATGGCACGGCCGAGGCGCTGGTGCTGATGGTCACCCGCATCGATCCGCAGACCCAGCGCCATGCCCCGGGGCTGCGGCTGCCGCTGCTCGATCCGGCGCGGCGCTACCTGGTCGGTGAAACCGAATATGCCGGCGCGTGGTTGGTGCAGCATGGCCTGCCCCTGCCGCCGCTGCGCGGTGAGGATGGGCTGGTGCTGGAGGTAACGGCGCTGTGAATTTCG
>CAWUNP010000442.1:0-1712 GCA_963923805.1 uncultured Novosphingobium sp.
GTATCGTCGGCAGCGTCAGATGTGTATAAGAGACAGGGATGGCGCTGATGCTGCTTCGGCTCGGCTCTGCAGTTTCTGCTTCGGCGAGACCGGCAGTAAGTTGACCGGTCAAGGTGCTGAAATTGAGCCTCGCGCCGGCCGTGGCGACCACTTGATCGCCCAGCGCGATTGCCCATTCGCCAAACAGCGCCGTTTCGATCACATCGTTTCGGATCCCGCTGAGCGGCGAAAGCGAGGCGGGTGGGCCCTGCAGCCGGGTAGTCGTCTCGTTATTGCTGATCGCGCTTACGCCAATCAGCCACCCTGTGCCGTCGGGGAGCGACTTTGACAGGCGCGTTTCCCCGGAAAGCAGCCTGATTTGCTGGTTCTGATCAAAGGCGGTTGGCTGGCGCGCGCCGGGTTGGGTCGCATCGAAGCGTACTTTCAGCCGGTGATTGACCTGGCCGAGGGCCGTTACCCACTTCAGATCGTTCCAGTCTTTGGTTGCGGTAAAGAAGGTTAGCCCGAAGTCATTATCAAACGGCTGCGCGATTGCGCTGCTGCGGCTGTAAGGCGGCTGACCGGTTTCGCTGTATTGCCCGTCGCTGCTGAAGATATCCTGATGCAGATAGCCCAGATCAAGCACCCAGCCGCCGCCCGGTTCGATCCGCGCCAGGATCCGGCTACCTTGGACCTTGTGGCGATTGATGTCCTTCAGGCCGCGGCCAACATCGTCGATGTAGCCACCGGCGATTTCATTGTATCCGACGAGCCGAAGCGCAATCCTGCGGTCATCGAGCGGAAGGTTGACCGAACCGGCGATATTGGTTCCCGATGCACCTCCGGCCGTTGCCGAAAAGCCCGAGGCGACCGCCGCGCCAAAGCGGTCAATGTTTGGCATGTTTGGAGCCAGCTTGAGGATTCCGCCAAGCGATCCGGCGCCGTAAAGGCTGCCCTGCGGACCGGCGAGAACTTCGGCCCGGGCATAGTCGAACAGCTTCAAGTCAGGGTCAGGGGCGTTATAGTTAAGCCTCACATCGCCGAAATACTGGCCAACGGTCGATTGGGTTGGCCCGGCAAAGCTACTGTCGGCGATGCCCCTGATGAACAGCTTGTTGCGGCCCGGGCCCAGATGGGTGGAATCGACCATCGGCAGGTTATCAACCAATTGGTCCGTACCGGCCGGCCCGGCCTGTCTGAAATTGTTCGAGGCCAGGTCAACCACCGATACAGCACCGGCAAAGTTGTCATAAGTGGTTGCGCGTTTGCTGGCCGTAACAACGATTTCGACTGGCGCTGGCAGGGGTTCGGGCAAAGGCATTGCCAGCGTTACCTGCAAGCGCGATCCGGTTTCACGTCTGCGCGCCTGCTCGTCCAATGCCGGGATGACCAGGAAGGCACCGCGATTGACTTGCCTGAATGCCAGTCCCGTACCACGCAGCATGCGGGATAGCGCAATTTCCGCTGGCATGCGGCCGCTGACCCCATGCACCCTTATGCCGCCAAGTTCCGGATCCGACAGCGCAACACTGGCCCCGGCCTGACGCGCCAGTTCAAGCAAAGCCTTGTCAGCGCGCCCGGCTGGAACGTTGAGCGGCGTTTGCTCTTGGGCATGGGCGACTGTTGCCCCGGCGATCAGGGCCAGTCCCGGGATCAGGAGATGCGCAAACTTCACGCTAGTTGGCCGCCAGTATCCACCCGTCTTGGTCTGGCTTGGCCGTTACACCCAGCAA
>CAWUNP010000443.1:0-1711 GCA_963923805.1 uncultured Novosphingobium sp.
GTCGAATTTTCGCAGACCTATTACAAGCGGCTCGGCAACAACCGCGATCTGGCATTGCCCGCGGCAATCGAGACGCCGGCCGTTTCGTAAGTGTAGGACTTTTCCGCCATAGCGAGCCGCCTAACGCTTTCCGGCTTGGATTTCCATGACGGATTGGGCAAAAGGCGCACGGTTTTCCCCGATGGCTGTCGCATCACGCCCTTCCTTGCCGCTCCGCTGGCATCCCGGCCCTGCTGCCACCCTGCTGGGCGGGCTTGGCGCAGCGCTGGTGCTTGCCCTTGCGGTGATCGGGCCCGAACGGCTGATCGCCCAGATCGAAGGCGATCGCGGGATCACCCCGATTGCCTCGTCTTCGGACATTGCGATCAGCGGTATTCAGGTTGAAACCACCGGTAGTTCGCCGGAAGAGGCGCGGCTTAACGGTTGGCGTGAGGCCCAGAAACTGGCCTGGGCGCGGGCCGGTGGGCCGGCGATGGACGTTGGCGTGATCGAAAGCATGGTCTCGGCCGTGGTGGTTGAGCGTGAACAGATCGGGCCGCGGCGCTATATCGCCACGCTGGGCGTCGTGTTCGATCGCGCCCGCGCGGGGCAGTATATCGGCGGCAAGGGTGGCCCTGGTCGCCAGTCGGCGCCGCTGCTGGTGATCCCGGTGCTGCGGTCGGGCGGGGTCAGCCAGGTCTTCGAAGTGCGCGGTGCCTGGCAGGCGGCCTGGGCGGCCTTCAACGCGGGCGGCAGCCCGATCGACTATGTCCGCCCCAGCGGGGCAGGCGGGGATTCGCTGCTGCTCACCGCTGGCCAGCCGCAGCGCCGCAGCCGGGCCTGGTGGCGCAACGTGCTGGACCAGTTCAATGCTGCCGACGTTATCGTGCCAGAGGCGCGGCTGGAGCGGCAGTGGCCCGGCGGGCCAGTGCGCGGCACATTCACGGCGCGCTATGGCCCGGATAACCGCTTTCTCGGAAGTTTCACCCTGACCGCCAATGATGAGGCCGGCGTGCCCGCCATGCTGGCCGCAGCGGTGCAGCGGATCGATGCAATCTATACCCGTGCGCTGGCCGATGGCGTGCTGAAGCCTGACGCGACCCTGACCAACAATGGCCAGATGGATGCCGGTCTGGCTGCCCTGGTTGAAGCCGCGCGCCGGGCAGAGCAAAGCGCGGCGGCCGCCAGCGATGCCGAGGCCACATCCGGCGCGGCGACCAGCGGAGTGCCGGCGGCGCCGCTGATCCTCTCCACCTTTACCGTCCAGTTCGCCTCGCCCGATGCCGCGGCGGTCGATGCCGCGCTCGCGGCTGTGCGCGGTGCGCCCGGCGTCCAGGCCGCCGCCACGACCAGCCTGGCCATGGGCGGCACCTCGGTCATGCGGGTGACTGTCTCCACTGATATCGGCACCCTGGCCGATGCCCTGCGTGCGCGCGGCTGGCGAGTGACTGTGGGGGCGAACGCCCTGTCGATCCGGCGCTGATGAGCCAGATCGCGCTGCCGTTGCACGTCGGAGGGGCGGGGCCGAGCCGCATTGTGATCGGCCATGCCAATGCCACGGTGCTCGAAGCCTGCGCCGCTGCGGAAACCTGGCCGTTTCGCACCGCGATACTGGCTGGCCCGCCGCGCTCGGGCAAGTCGCTGATCGCCCGCTGGTTTGCCGAAAGCGGCGCGGGCGAGGCGATCGACGATGCCGACCGGATTGACGAGACCGAGTTGTTCCACCGCTGGA
>CAWUNP010000444.1:0-1708 GCA_963923805.1 uncultured Novosphingobium sp.
GCGTCAGATGTGTATAAGAGACAGGGGCATCATCGAGGGCAGCCTGTTCGAGCAGAGCGCTCGAGATCACTTTCCGGATGCCAGCATCCAGCCGCTCGAAGAACCCAGAGCCTTCTTCGAACACCCATCACACGCGCTGGATGCCCTGCTCATACACGTCGAGAGCGGCGCCGTCTGGTCGCTGCTGTACCCGCAGTACGGCGTGGCCAACCCGTTCCCGCACCCCGAAAGCGAGCCGCTGGCCATCGCCGTAGGCGGCTTTGATGAGGCGCTGGGCGATACCCTGAATACCTGGATCACCCTGCAGCGGCTCAACGGCACACTGGACCGGCTGTTCGATTACTGGATTCAGGGACAGGATACCGCCCACCATCAGCCGCGCTGGAGCATTCTGCGGAATGTTCTGCATTGGGTCGGCGATCCTTGAATCGGGCACCGCACCTCATGGGTCTAAACCCCCCAATGCGTGCAAAACCACCGACTGTCACACAACCGTAACACTTTGGTCATTTTCCCGTAACGCTCCGGCTATACAGTGGCCCGGCCTGTCGAGGCGCCTTGGCGCTGCGACTCGATCACCCACAAAAAAGCCAGACACCGACGAGAGAGTGACCGATGACCCACCCGCAGACAAACAACCCACCTCGGCGCGGCCCCCATGTCGGCCTTGCGCTGGCGGCCCTGCTATCCAGCCCGGCCGCACTGGCGACCGCCACGGCGGGTTCCGACACCGCCCTGCTTGACACCCTGCTGCAGAATGGGGTGATCAACCAGAAACAATTCGATGCCCTGGTCAAGAAAGGCGGCAGTCTCGGCAGCAACGAGCTGATCGAAATCCTGGCCCAGAACGGTGCCATCACCCAGGCGCAGGCCAAGACCCTCGGTCAGCCCGGCGGTACGGGCGGCGGCGTCAAGCTGGTCAACGCCGACGCCAAGCCGGCCGGTGGCGAGGCCAAGAAAGACCCCGATGCCGGGTACGTGCACATGAATGAAAAGGGCCTCGAATTCGGCTCCAGCGACGGCAACTTCAAGGCCAAGATCGGTGGCCGTGTGCAGGTCGACTCGCAGATCAACTGGAACGATCCCAACACGCCGCCCGGCGCGGATCTGGCCAACGGCGTCGGCCTGCGACGCGCGCGTCTGTTCACGGAAGGCGTGCTGTGGCGCGACTACGAATACCGCTTCGAATACGATTTCGCCCGCAACAACGGCGGCACGCAGGGCATCACCGATGCCTATGTGAAATACATCCACTTCAAGCCCTTCGCCGTGACCATCGGTCAGCAGAACGAAGGCAAGTCGCTTGATTCGGTCATGAGTAACAACTACCTGACCTTCGTCGAACGCTCCCTGCCAAACAATGCCTTCATCGAGCAGGGCGCCAACAGCAAGTATCAGCTGGGCCTGACCGCGGAAACCTTCGACAAGGCCTTTGATACCGTGCCTTACGTGCTGCGCGGGGGTATCACCACCGAAGCGCTGGGCGCGCCCGGCCCCGGCAACAGTTCCGACAACACCGCTGGCGGCATCAACAATGCCGGCGGCAGCAATGGCAGCGCCACCAACGTCAACCGCAACGGCTTCAGCGGCAACACCAGTTACCAGCTGGTCGGCCGCGGCGTGATTCTTCCCTTCAAGGACGAAGATGGCAATCTGCTCCACACCGGCGTCTGGGGTTCCTGGCGCAGCCTCAACAACAACTTCAACC
>CAWUNP010000445.1:0-1707 GCA_963923805.1 uncultured Novosphingobium sp.
TCGTTTGCGCTCCCGATCAGATCCTGTACCGCGCGAATCAGGCCCGCATCCTGGAAGCTGCTCTTGGTCAGATAGTAATCGGCACCGGCCTGCATTCCGCGGAGCCGGTCTTCCTCGCGATCCTTGTACGACACGATCACCACCGGCAGCGCGGCGAGCCGCTCATCGGCCTTGATCCGGGTCACCAGCTCGATGCCGTTCATACGTGGCATGTCAACATCGCTGACGACCAGATCGTAGGCATTGAGGGTCAGCTGATTCCAGCCATCGACGCCATCCACGGCAACGTCCACCTCATATCCGGCATTCTCCAGCAGCTTGCGTTCGACCTCGCGCACCGTGATCGAGTCATCGACGACCAGAATCCGGCGGGTGCGGCGCTTGACCTTGGCAGCCGGTCGCCGGCGGGTCGACTGTGCCTGGCCGGCCTGGCGATCCGCCGAGCGAACCAGATCCTCGACATCCATGATCAGTACCGGCTGGCCCTGCTCGTCCAGCGCCACGGCACTGAGATTCGGCACTTTGCCCAGACGCCGGTCCAGCGGCCGCACCACGAGGTCGCACTCGCCCTCCAGTGCATCCACCTCCAGTGCGTACTGCCGGCTCTCGGCGCTGATCAGCACCAGCGCCAGCGAATCGGGCGGCAAGGCCGGTTCTTCCAGTCCCAGCAACCGGCGCGCCGAGATCAGCGCAACCTGGCCCTGCGGATGTCCAAAATAGTGGTGGCCGTTGAGCGATTCCAGCTGCCGGCTCTCTCGCCGCTCGGCGCGGTCGATGCGGGCCAGCGGCAAGGCATAGGCCTGTCCCGCGACCACCACGCGCAAAGTGCGAATGACCGATCGGGTGACCGGCAACTGCAGTTCGAAACGGGTGCCCTGCCCCGGCTCCGAAGTCACCTGCAAGGAACCGCCACAGGCATGCACCATGGTCTGCACCACATCCAGGCCGACACCGCGCCCGGACAGTTCGCTGACCGCATCGCGGGTGCTGAGACCCGGCAGGAACAGGAAATCGTACAGTTCAGCCGCCGTCAGGCGCGCCGCCATGTCATCGGCGATCAGCCCGCGTTCGACAATCTTCCGGCGCAGCGCCTGATCGTCGATGCCGCGACCGTCATCCTGCAACGAAATCAGCAGCCGGCCGCTGCGGTGCCGGGCTTCCAGGCGCAGGCGCCCGGGACCCGTCTTGCCGGCAGCCTGGCGCTGCTCCGGCGTTTCGAGGCCATGATCGAGCGCGTTGCGCAACAAATGGTTCAGCGGTGCATCCAGTCGACTGAGGATGTCGCGATCCACCAGCGTGTCCTGACCCACAATCTCGAAATCCACCTCTTTGCCCAGTTGCCGGGCCACATCGCGGACCAGTCGCGGAAACCCCTGAATGCCTTCGGAGAACGGCCGCATGCGCCCGCGCAGAACCAATTGATGCAGACGCTCGGTGAGAAAATGGGCGCGGCTGGCAATGTCGGCCAGCTGCTGATCATGCTGGTCAAGGAGCTGCCCGAGCTGGGCCAGTCCCTCTCGCAACGGTGCCTGAGCGGCGGCATCCCACAGCCCCCCTTGGCTGTGCCCGGTCAGCCCCCGCTGCAACCGTTTCAGCGACTGCAGATCGCGACTCACCTGATCGATCCGGCGTGCCTCCAGCAGCAGGTCCGAAGCATGGGCCAACAGCTGGGTCAGCGTTTCGGCGGCGAGCCCACCGAGGCACCGG
>CAWUNP010000446.1:0-1704 GCA_963923805.1 uncultured Novosphingobium sp.
CGGCCGGCATCAGGGCCGGCGGCGCGCAGACGCGGACATCGGCACCCAGCGTGGTCAGACAATGGATGTTCGAACGCGCCACGCGGCTGTGCAGGATATCGCCGCAGATGGTGATCGTCAGCTTGCCGAAATCGCCCTTGGCGCGGCGAATCGTCAGGGCATCGAGCAAGCCTTGGGTGGGGTGTTCGTGCTGGCCATCGCCGGCATTGAGCACCGGACAATCGACCTTGTCCGCGATCAACCGGACTGCCCCGGAACTGGCATGGCGGATCACGATCGCATCGGCGCGCATCGCATTCAGCGTCATCGCCGTATCGATCAGTGTTTCGCCCTTTTTGACGCTCGATTGCGCGGCGTGCATGTTGACCACATCGGCCCCCAGCCGCTTGCCGGCGATCTCGAACGACAGCAGCGTGCGGGTGCTGTTTTCGAAGAAGGCGTTGATGATGGTCAGCCCGGCCAACCGGTCAGCGCGCTTGTGCGGCTGGCGGTTCAGCTCGACCCACTGTTCCGCTTCATCGAGCAGGAACAGGATCTCCCACGGAGCCAGGCCCGCCAGCCCGGTCAGGTCGCGGTGCGGAAAGGCGGCGGAGCCAGCCGGATAGCGGCCCGCAGCATCAAGGTTTGCCGATGTCATTGAAGACGGTGCCTTAGACCCCCTTGCCGTCCCCGGCAAGGTGGCTTGGTATGCTGGTGCCGGGATTGTTGCCTCAGGGCAGGGCTGCGCAACCTCCATCGCCTGCCATGGCCCCTTGATCGACGCGGGACTCGCCTTTGCGGTCGGCTCAGCCTAGTGTCTGGGCGGTCAATTATCCGGGAATCGCAGCATGATATTCGCACGCAAGGTCTGGGCTCTGCTGGTTGGCATCAAGGATGCCCTGGTCCTGCTGTTCCTGCTGCTGTTCTTTTTTGCGATCTATGGCGCTCTCACCGCCCGCCCATCACCCGGGCAGGTGCGCGAAGGGGCCCTGTTGCTGAAACTTGATGGCTCGATCGTTGAAGAGCCGGCCAAGGTCGATCCGTTCGAATTGCTGATGTCCGGCGATAACCCGGTCAAGGAACACCGCGCACGCGATGTGGTCGCCGCGGTCAGGGCGGCCGCAGTCGATGATCGGATCAAGGCTGTCGCGCTGGATCTGTCAAACTTCACCGGCGGCGGGCAGGTGACGCTCGAAAACGTGGGTGAGGCGCTGGACCAGGTGCGCAAGGCCGGCAAGCCGGTGGTGGCTTTTGCCCATGCCTATGCTGATGACGGCCTGCTGCTGGCGGCCCATGCCAGCGAGATCTGGGTCGATCCGATGGGCGGGGCCTTTGTGATGGGGGCCGGCGGGATGCGGCTCTACTATGGCGAGGCGCTCTCGCGCTTGAAGGTGACGGCACACGTTTTCAAGGTTGGCACCTACAAGGATTTCGTTGAACCCTATACCCAGAGCCAGGCCTCGCCGGCATCCCGGGAAGCGCGCAATGCGCTGGTTGCTGCGATGTGGGAGAACTGGCAGGCCAAGGTCAAGGCCGCCCGGCCCAAGGCTGACATTGCCCGGGTGGCCAGCGATCCGGTCGGCTGGATCAAGGCCAGCGATGGCGATCTGGGCAAGGCGGCGCTGGCGGCCGGTCTGGTTGACCGGCTGGGTTCGCATACCGAATTCAAGCAGCGGGTGCGCGGGCTGGTTGGGGCAGATCCGGCTGACGATGCACCGGGCAGCT
>CAWUNP010000447.1:0-1701 GCA_963923805.1 uncultured Novosphingobium sp.
GTTCCGTATAGAGCGGGCGGCAAGCTTCCAAGCACTTCTGCACCGGGCCGAAGCCGTTGCCGGTCGCACAGTCATCAAAGCGCGCTTGCCTGGAGGGCTGGACAGGCTAATTCGCAAGCATGACCGCATCTGATCTTGAACTGCTGTTGATTGCCCAGCTCGTGCGCAACAGGGGCGGCACCTCCCAGTCGTGGCGGCGGGCGCTGGGCCGGATCACGGTTCGGGACGCAGCAACCCATGCCCATTGCAATTGGGAAGTAAACCCGGCCGGAACGGACCGGCAGCGGGCGGCAATCGAGGAACTGCTCGACGAAGTGCGGCATGCTCACTCGATCATTTCGGCCGGCTGACACAGCACGGCGGCCATGTCCGGCTAGCGCGCCTGACCGCTCGCGGTCACCTGCGGATTGGCGGCGGCAGGGACGCCAGCAGCGGCCCGATCAAGTGCCTTGGCCTTGGCCTGAAGGCGCTGTTCGGTCGCAGCATAGCGCTCGTCGAAGCTCGGTTCGCGGCTACAGGCGCTGAGCATCAGGGCCAGGATCACAATCGTCCGCATCAGTACCGCTTCTTGTATCGCAGGTTGATGTTGGTCACCCCGGCCCCGCCGGCCTGGCTGAGGATCGACAGGGTGCGGCTTAACCCCACTTCCATCTGGGTGGCCGTATAGCCGCGCGCATCGGTGATGACCTCAAGGTAGATATTGTTCGAGATATAGCGCCCAGCCGCAATCGCCGTGCCGCGGCCCGCCGCCTCGTCCGGCGCCAGGATCCGCAGGCGCGAAACGCCGGTTGCCGCGCGCAGCCGGCCCAGCGGATTGAAGCCGCCGCCGGTCGCCCGCAGACTGTTAAGCGAGGCGGCCAGCTGAACCGCCTGCAAGGGAGAAAGCTGGCCGACCGAGTTTCCGAACAGAATGCGCGAGAGGATTTCGTCCGCCGGCAGCGCCGGATTTGAGGCAAAGCCGATCTGCGGATTGAGCGCACGGCCGGTCACGTTGATACCGACGGCAATATCGTCAATTTCCTCACTCGCGCTCAGCACGATCTGCGGATTGTTGACTGCGCCGCCGGTGAACAGCAGCCGCCCGTCCTGCAGTTCAAACTGGCGCCCGGCAAAGCCCAGGCTGCCCCGCACCAGGTTAACATCGCCGCTGACCAACGGGGCCGCGCTGGTTCCGCCCACCCGCAGGTCGGCGCTCCATTCGCTGTCCAGCCCCATGCCGGTGACGAACAGCTGGTTCGGCGCGGTCAGTTGCACATCCAGCCGCAAGCTGCGGAACAGGCTGCCGGCCGGCGGGGCAGGCTCGTTCCCGGTCACACGCGGAATGCCGCGCGGCGGCTTGAAGCGCACCCCGGTCAGTTCCGGTACTTCGGCCGCGCCCTGGCGGACCAGCTCATAGCGCGTCTCGGGCAGCAGCAACTTGCCCGACAAGAGCGCCGTCTCGCCCGGATTCTTGCGCAGGCGCAATTGCCCAGTGGCCGCCGAAGACAGCGCATCGCTGCGCGCCAGCCGGGCATCATCCAGATCAAACGAAAGGTCCATCGGATAGCCGCTTTCGGCCGCAAGGCTGACATAGCCGCGCCCTGCGATCTTGCCCGAACCCGCAGCCGCGCTGAGGCTGGAAAACTCAAGCCGATCACCATTGAGCCGCCCGGCCACCGCCAGATTGGTAAAGCGGGTGCCATAGGTCTGGTTATCGTAAGT
>CAWUNP010000448.1:0-1698 GCA_963923805.1 uncultured Novosphingobium sp.
GTCAGATGTGTATAAGAGACAGGCATTAAGATCCTGCACAAGTGCACCGCGGTGCGCCACGCCCTTTCGGCCGAGAGGGCGGGCGTTGACGTGATCAGCATCGACGGCTTCGAATGCGCCGGCCACCCGGGTGAAGATGACATTCCCGGCCTGATCCTGATCCCGGCGGCGGCCGACAAGGTCAAGATCCCGATGCTGGCTTCGGGCGGCTTCGGTGATGGCCGCGGCCTGGCCGCAGCGCTGGCTCTGGGGGCGGACGGGATCAACATGGGCACGCGCTTCACGGCAACGGTCGAAGCGCCGATCCACCAGTCGTTCAAGGATGCGATGGTCGCGAATGACGAACGTTCGACCGACCTGATCTTCCGCACCTTCCGCAATACGGCGCGCGTGGCGAAGAACGAAGTCAGCCAGCAGGTCGTCGCCGCCGAGCGCGAGGGCAAGCCGTTCGAGGAAGTCGCCCACCTGGTCAAGGGCGTGCGCGGCCGCGAAGGGCTGCAGACCGGCGATACCAATCACGGCATCTGGTCAGCCGGCATGATCCAAGGGCTGATCCACGACATCCCGACCTGCGAAGTGCTGGTCAGCCGGATCGTCAAGGACGCCGAGGCCATCATCAAGGGCCGGCTGGCCGGGATGGTGAGCTGAGGCGGGAATGCTGTCTTACTTGCAAGGGAGAGAGCGTTTCTGACGAATCGATTCAGCCCAAGCCCAGTAATCGTCACCCTGAACTTGTTTCAGGGCCTATCGTGCCGCCACATCGGACTTCTGCGGCCGCTAGCGCGATCCGATCGATTGTACTGATGATGGCCAAGGCCGGGCAAGCGGAGAAATGGGTGCTGAAACAAGTTCAGCATGACGGATTCATTGTTCGGTCTGTTTACGCAAACCTCCAAGTCCGCAGCGGCTCACAAGCCTCGATCGTGCCGCTGGCGCCAACCGGCTCTCCGCCTTCGCCCTGCAGCCGCGCAATGGTTTTCGTATCGCTGGCCGGGACATGGGCGAGGGTGCGCTTCCCCTCGCTCGTCCGCGCGACCACAACGCCCGAACGTGGCTGGCCTTCGCGGTCGTAGAATACGGTGTAGCTCTCGACTGTTGCCGCGCCGATATAGTCCTGATCCAGTTCGGGCACCGGCCCGCGCAGGGCGTCGGCTTCGGCCTGGAAGTCATAGGAGCGGGGGAAGCTGGCGGCCGGGATCGGCTTGGTGCTGACGGCGATGGTGTGATTGTGGGTGGCATATCCACCATTGGCGAAGAGTAATCCGGTGTCGCCGTCTTCCCTCAGCTTGAGGACCATGGAAGCAACCGCATGGCTCATGTAGTTGCCGATCGGTCCTCCGCCAAAGGTTAGCCCGCCAAACACCGTTGCCGGCTTCTCGACCGGCCAGCCGAGGACGCGGCGTGCCATCTTGGGGACGCAGGGGAAGCAGGAATAGAGCTCGACTGCAGCCAGATCTTCGACTGCCAGCTGGTTCAGTTCCATCGTTTTCAGGATCGAGACTTCCATCCCGGCGCTGTGGACATAGCCATCGCGCGCCAGGACCGAATTGGCTTCATGCGCGGCCGCGCCATTCCCGACATAGATCCATTTGGCTTCAGGAATGCCTCGCGCGCGCGCTTCGCCAGCGGCCATGACGATGAACCCGGCACCCTGGTTGACCGCCGCATTGGCGACCTGGAGCTTGGTATAGGGGAAGG
>CAWUNP010000449.1:0-1696 GCA_963923805.1 uncultured Novosphingobium sp.
ACCCGGCACTGATGGACCGGCTGGGCGATGCATTGTGCTGGATCATCGATCCGATTGACGGGACCAACAACTTTGCTAGCGGCAAGCCGCCGTTCGGGATCATGGTCGCCCTGGCCGAAGCGGGCGAAACGATTGGCGGCTGGATCTATGATCCGCTGCAGGGCCGGTTCTGCACCGCGCACAAGGGTAAGGGTGCATTCATTGATGGTGCGCGGATGACCGCGCGCCCCAGCGGCCAGACCCCGCCGATCGCCGCGATTTCCCTGGTCTTCGCCGATCCGGCGCGGCGCGAGGCGCTGAAGACGCACATCGCCCCGCACTATACCCTGGTCGATATCCCGCTCTGTGCGGCCGAACAGTATCCGCGGATCGCCTTGGGCGTGAACGACATCACGATTTTTGAGCGCACCCTCGCCTGGGATCACGCGGCGGGCGTGCTGCTGGTCAACGAAGCCGGCGGCAAGGTGGCGCGGCCCGATGGCCAGCCATACCGGGTGGACGAACACCTGCGCCCCAGCCTGATCGGCGCGGCCAGCCCGGCCCTGTGGGACGAGCTGGCAGAGCGGATGGCCCGGCTTTAACCCTCCCCCTCGGTGGGGGAGGGATAGGCAGGCTTGGCAGCTTGCTGCCTAGCCGCAGTTGGGTGGGGGTGAGCGTGCACCGCTAAGCCGCGCTGAACGAGAGATCACCCCCATCCAACTGCGCCTAGTCTCCTGCGTCGATAAGGCTGCGTATCCTTCCCCCATCAAGGGGGAAGGAAGAAAATCAAAGAACGCTTTCCAGCCAGGCCTTGAGCTGGCTCTTCGGCGCGGCGCCCAGCTTCTGGGCCACGGGCTCACCGTTCTTGAACAGGATCATCAGCGGGATCGACTGCACGTTGAACTGCGAAGGCGTGTCGGTGCTGTCCATGATGTCCATCTTGGCAATGGTCACCTGATCGGCCAGTTCCTCGCTGATTTCTTCCAGCGCCGGGGCGATCATCTTGCACGGGCCGCACCAGTCAGCCCAGAAGTCCACCAGCACGGGCTTGTCGGACTGGAGCACTTCGGCGGCGAAGTTGGCATCGGTAACGGCTTTGGTGGCCATGGGGGAATCTCCTGAATGGGTTGCTGCTTATTCTAGGGTCGCCGCAGTGCTTCGGCAATCGCTGCGCTTCAAAAGCTTTCCTGCGCCGCCAGCAATGCCTGCTTGTGAATTGCCAACAATTCCGGCGGCAGGGCGATCAGCTGCGGGGTCTGGGTATAGAGCAGCGCCGCCTCGACCGGCCGGCCCGGATAGGCCGCTTCCAGCGCCGCGGCATAGGCCGCCATCTGCCGCAGGATCGCGGTCGGCACGGCATCCAGGCTTGCGGGCGGGCGCCGCGCAGTCTTGAAATCGACCAGGCGGATGCGATCGGGCCGCACCACCATGCGGTCAATCGTGCCTACCACCACCTGCCCGCCGACCGTCGCGGCGATCGGGACTTCGGCCAAGGCCCCCGGCGCGAACAAGTCGGCCCAGGCCGGTTCGCCTAGCACGGCCATGGCCGAACGTACCATGTCGGCCCGCTCTGGCGCCGCAAAGTCTCCGCCGTTCTTGGCCAGCCAGGCTTCGGCCGCGGCCTTGCGCTGCTCCACAGGCAGTTCGGGCAGACGCTCCAGCAGTTTGTGGAGCAGCGCAAGGCCGCGGCCGAAGCCTGGCTGGCCAAGAACGGCGG
>CAWUNP010000450.1:0-1672 GCA_963923805.1 uncultured Novosphingobium sp.
GATGCCGCGAATGTTGATCTGGGTATCGCCCGCTTCGGCCGTGCCGGTAACGATCGTCACACCGGGGGTCAGCTGGGCAAAGTCATCGGCGTTCTTGGCACCGGTGTTCTCAAGCGTGGCGGCGGAAAGGACCGCCACCGAGGCCGGCACATCCTGCAGCCGCTCGTTCTGGCGGCGGGCGGTGACGATGATTGCCTCTTCTGCATTGGCACCTTCGGCGGCGCTGTCCTGCGCGAAAGCCGGGGTTGCAGCAAAAGCGAGGCCGACGGCCGAAGCCGAAAGCAGCAGGCGCGAGATCCGCATGTTCCATTACTCCCTGTTCACCGCCGCCCGATCCAGAACGGATTGAATGCCCGGGTGGCTTGCGAGGCGTGCAGCTTATTGTATACAAATAGCCCGGGTCAAGTCATTCGGAATGAGAAATGTCACGCGCTTCTGATCATGCCTATACGGTAATTCGGGGAATGATCCTCGCGGGCGAACTGCCGCCCGGATCGCAGCTGAGCGAAGAAGCGCTGGCACTGCACTGCGAAGTGTCGCGCACGCCCGTCCGCGACGCCTTGCGGCGGCTGGAATCCGACCTTTTGATCCGCCGCAGCGAAAGCCAGCGGAGCTTCGTGGCGAGTTGGTCAAACGAAGATATCGAAGATGCGTTCGAACTCCGTTCGATGCTGGAATGCCAGGCCGCCCGTCGCGCCGCGACGCGCATCACCCCAGATCAGCTCGAAGCGCTGCACCACCACAATCACTGCATTGCCACGGCAATTGAAGGGGAATCCCCCGATATTGCGGCCTTCCTTGAGCACAATCGCCTCTTCCATGAAATCATCCTGGCCGCCGCCGGCTCATCGCGCCTTGCCAGCCTGCTGACCCGCCTGATCGAACAGCCCGTGGTGCGTCGGACGGCGCAAAACTATGATTACAGCAACCTGCAGCGATCCTATCGCGAACATGAGGAACTGATTGCCGCCTTCGCGCGGCAGGATCCCGCCTGGGCATCATCAATCATGGCCGGCCACATCCGCCGCGCCTTTTACGCCTACCTTGATGCCTACACCGCACAAAGGGCAGCATCCGAATAGGCCTCTTGCAGTTTTGTATACAAAAATGGCATAGCCCTCATCATGAGCTCATCCCCCTCCCCCACCGCGATCGAGTTTGTCGAGGTTGGTCCGCGTGACGGCCTGCAAAACGAGAAGACGCTAATCGCGACCGCAGACAAGCTTGCCCTGATCGCGCAGGCCATTGCCGCAGGGGCCCGCCGGATCGAGGTGACGAGCTTCGTCAACCCCAAGAAAGTGCCGCAAATGGCCGATGCAGAAGCGGTCTGCGCCGGCCTGCCCCAGCGCGAGGACGTGACCTATATCGGCCTGGTGATGAACCTGCGCGGGGCCGAACGGGCGCTGGCCACCGGGCGGATCAACCAGCTTGGTGCCGTCTGCGTCGCCACTGATCGCTTCGCCATGGCCAACCAGGGCCAGACCAGCGACGAATCGGTTGATGCGGCCATGGCAATCGTTGCGCTGGCCAAAGACCATGGCCGCACCGCCCAGGTGACGATCGGCGCCGCATTCGGCTGTCCCTTCGAAGGCGAAGTCAGCGAAGACCGGGTGGTGGCAATGGCCGCACGCCTGGCTGAAGCCGGACCGGTTGAAGTCGCGCTGGCCGATAC
>CAWUNP010000451.1:0-1670 GCA_963923805.1 uncultured Novosphingobium sp.
CCGAGACGCCCCAGACCTGCTCGAGCACCGGCTCCGCCAGCGCCAGTTCGGGCTGGCCATCGGCGACGAGTGCGCCCTGATCGAGCACCACTACCCGGTCGGCATAGTTCATCGCCAGGGCCAGATCGTGCAGCACCAGCACCACGCCCATGCCCTGCCCGGCACAACTGCGCAGATGGGCCAGCAGGGCCAGCTGATGGGCGAGGTCAAGATTGGCCAGCGGCTCATCCGCCAGCAGCCAGCGCGGCGTGCCGGCGAGCACGCGGGCCAGCAAGGCGCGGGCGCGTTCGCCGCCAGACAGGTGCGAAACGGGGCGGTGGGCAAAGGCTTGGAGATCGAGCGCGGATAGGGCGGCCTCGATCGCCACCGCGTCCTCGGCGGCACTGGTGCGCCACGGCAGGCGCCCAAGCCCGGCGAGCGTCTCGACCGAGATGTCCCAGGCCACTTCGGGCGTCTGCGGCAAGTAGCCCAGTGCGCGGGCGCGGGCTTCGGGGTGCATCGGCGCCAGCGGCGCGCCATCCAGCGTGACCGCGCCATTGGCCGGGGTCAGCAATCCGGCAAGGCAGGACAGCAGGCTCGACTTGCCCGCGCCATTGGGGCCGCAGATCGCGGTCACCTCCCCCGCGCGCAGGTTGAGCGAAACACCGCGCAGGCGGCCCGGCAGGATCAGGGCTTCAGCGGCCAGCATCACACCAGCTCCCGCCGCAAGCGCAGCAACAGGTGCAGGAAGAACGGTGCGCCCAGCAGGCTGAGCGCGATACCCAGCCGCAGCTCGCCACCCGCCAGCGGCAGGATCCGGCACAGGCAATCGGCCACCAGCACCAGCAGCGCGCCGGCCAGGGCCGAGGGCAGGATCAGGCGGCTGGGGCGGCCATCGGTAAAGGGGCGGACGAAATGCGGGACCATCAGGCCAACGAAGCCGATGATCCCGGCCACGGCAACGCCCCCGCCGACGGTCAGCCCCACGCCCAGCACCAGCAGCGCCTGCAACCGCCGCGGATCGAGGCCCAGCGACCGCGCCGCCGCCTCGCCCAGCGTCAAGGCATCGAACCCGCGCCCCGCCGCTTGCAACACGGCAATCCCCGCCAGCGTGAGCGGTGCCGCGATCCAGACTTCTCGCCACGACCGGTCGGTCAAGGCACCCATCAGCCAGGTCACGATCTCGCTCATGGCGAAGGGCGTGGGTGACAGGCTGATCGCCAGGCTCATCAAGGCCCCGGCCAGACTGGCGATCATCATGCCGGCCAGGGTGAACAGCACCACCCCGCCCTGCCTTCCGGCGATCAGGGTCAAAAGCAGCATGGCCCCGGCCGCGCCCAGCAGGGCGAAGGCGGGCAGCGCCCAGCCGGTGCTGGCCCAGCCGGTCCAGAAACTGAGCACCGCGCCCAGCGCAGCGCCGGGGGCGATCCCGAACAGCCCCGGATCGGCCAGCGGATTGCGCAGATAGCCCTGCATCGCCGCGCCGCTCGCGCCCAGCCCGGCCCCCAACAACACGGCCAGGATCGCGCGCGGCAGGCGCAGTTCGGCCAGAATCAGGCTGGCTTCCGGGCCGAGCGGGGGAGCCGGATCAATCCATACCCGCCCGGCCAGCAGCGAAAGCGGCAGGGCCAGCGCAAGGGCGGTGACTGTCTCTTATACACATCTCCGAGCCCACGAGACCTCTCTACATC
>CAWUNP010000452.1:0-1661 GCA_963923805.1 uncultured Novosphingobium sp.
AAGCCGCTCGACCAGGCCGGTCAAGACGCTGACCATCGTGCCAAATCCCGCGCCAGGTTCTGCCAGCCGCGCATCCAGATAGCGCGACCGGTCGATTTCCAGCTGCAAGGCGTGGATACCCTGGGCCGGTGCGGCGTGACGTTCCAGCACATAGCCCCCGGCGTAAGGGCGGTTATGAACGGCCGTGCGGCGCTGTCCGGCGAAGTAGCCGAAACAGCTGGCAACAAGGCTACCATGGCACGTGGTGCCGAAACGGTCGCCCAGCACGAATTCGGGCGGCGGGCCATCCCGTTGCCCCAGCGGCGGCATTGAATGCAGGTCAATCAGCAGGGCCGCTCCCCACCGGTCCCGCAGTTGCGCCAGCGAATCGGCCAGGCACTGATGGTAAGGCGCGTGGATCTGCTCGATCCGTGCGGTCAGATCCTGCTGATCGTGGCGCCGCTTCCACAGCTCACCCAGTCCCGGCAGACGGCGCGGGATCAGGCCCAGGCCGCTGCGCACGCGCAGGCCGGGGGTATAGCTGCCAATGGTGTCGGGCTTGCCCTGGGTAAACATCTCCCAATCGACATCGTGCGGCGCCCGATTGAGGTCGATCATCGCCCGCGGCGCCTGCGCCACCAGCAGCGCCGCGCCGGTGGCAGCCGCCACGGCTTCGCCCAGCAGATCGACATAGCGATCTTCCAGCCGCAGGGCCGCTGAAGCCGGGTGCCGCATCCGGTCAATCAGGCTCTCCGGATAGGCCCGGCCGGCGTGCGGAACCGCCACCAGCACCGGCACCCGTGATGCCGCGCTTTGCCGCAGGACATAGGCCGGCTGCCCGTCACTGCCGGGAATCGCACCACCGGTAATGGCTGGCGAATCGAACTTGGCGGGGGACGGCAATTGCATGGCGCTAGGCTGGCGGGCTCCGGCCCCGGTGTCAAAACCTGCGAAAGGCCATGCTGGCAGAATCTTAACCGATTTGCCGGTAACGAGCGCGGGGTCGTAAAACGTTACAGCAGTTCCGGGACCCAGTATGATCCGCATCCTCCTTGCCGAAGACGAAGAAGCCATGCGCACCTATCTGGCGCGCGCCTTGCAGAATGCGGGCTATGAGGTTGTCTCGGTCGATCGCGGCACAGAAGCCCTGCCGCTGCTGGAAACACAGCACTTCGATCTGCTGCTGTCAGACATTGTCATGCCGGAAATGGACGGGATCGAACTGGCCCAGCGTTGTGCCGACATCAGTCCGGCGACCAAGGTGATGTTCATCACCGGCTTCGCCGCGGTTACCCTGAAAGCCAACCGCGAGGCGCCACAGGCCAAGGTCCTGTCCAAGCCGTTCCACCTGCGCGACCTTGTGCTCGAAGTAGAGCGGATTTTCGGCAATCCGTCGCAAGCGCTGATCTGATCTGACATTTCGCGCATCAAGCGGCTTGCATCCCGCGTGCAGCCTCGCTAATGGCGCATCCCTGCCCGGGGCGACGGCCCCGGGTGGAACCTGAATGGTGCCGGGCGTATAGCTCAGTGGTAGAGCACTATGTTGACATCGTAGGGGTCGCAAGTTCAATCCTTGCTACGCCCACCATTCGCCAAAAACCCCGCAGCAATGCGGGGTTTTTTGTTTCTGACGGCCAGAGTGTGACTAGTTCCGGACAGATTTCGCCCCCGTTATTCGGCAA
>CAWUNP010000453.1:0-1661 GCA_963923805.1 uncultured Novosphingobium sp.
GCCGACAGGGCTTTGTCTTTGATGCCGGCTCCGGTTCAATCCGCAAACTTGGCCGGATGGGCTTTCCGATGGACCACCTGCAGGGCGCTTACCTGACCCACCTGCACTCCGATCATATTGACGGCCTGGGCGAACTCCTGCTGCAAGCCTGGATCGCCGGTTCGCGCGGTACGCCGCTGCCGGTCAGTGGCCCCGAAGGCACCGACAAGGTCATCGCCGGGCTGGCCCAGGTCTATGAGATCGACAAGGGCTTCCGCATTACCCACCACGGCCCGGCCGTGGCCCGTCCGGGTGGCTTTGGCGGCAAGGCCCAGATCATCACCCTGCCCGAAGGTCAGGCCAGCCAGGTCGTCTATGATCAGGATGGCATCAAGATCACTGCGATCCGCGTGATCCACGATCCGGTCAAGCCCGCCTTCGGCTATCGCCTCGACTATAAGGGCCGCTCGGTCGCGATCAGCGGGGACACCGTCTACGCCCCCGATTTCGTGGCTGCAGCCAAGGGCGCCGACGTGATGTTCCATGAAGCGCTCAACCCCACGATGATCCGGGCTATGCAGGCGCAGCTGGCCAAGCGCGGCCGCGCCGATTCGGCCAAGATCATGGGTGACATCCCCGGCTATCACGCCAGCCCCGAAGACGCGGCCCGGGCGGCAACGGCGGCTGGGGCCAAGGCGCTGGTGCTGTACCACATGGTGCCCGCGCCGCCGGCGAAGCTGATCGAGCGCCTGTTCGTGGGCCAAGCGCCCAAGCAGTTCGCTGGCGACCTGCGGCTGGCGCATGACGGCATGATCATCAGCCTGCCGGCTGGCAGCCAGGCTGTGAACTATTCAGAAGGTTTCTAGGAAACGTCCCAAGTGGCGCGAGTGACGGGGCTCGAACCCGCGACCTCCGGCGTGACAGGCCGGCACTCTAACCAACTGAGCTACACCCGCGCAGCCACTTGGGAGCCGCGCCACTACGGGCTGAGGCGGGGGCTGTCAACAGCCTTCGCGACGAGTTTCGAACATCGTGTAACAAGTTGTTCACCACCCCCCGAAACGGGTCGTTAACCATTCGTTTGTGCTTGGCTGCGAAAACGGCCCCGGCGGCGCGGAAAGCGCGCCCGCCGAAGGGGGACCAAGGCCGTGAAGCGCATTACCAACCTGCTTGTTATCGCCGCTGCCATCGCGGGATTCGCTACCTCAGCCAGTGCCGCTCCGGCGGTTTCGCTGGATAGCGCCGTCTTTGTCGAACGCGCGGTTCCGGGCATGGGCCGCACGCTTGAGCCCGCCAGCGAACTGAGCCGCGGGGACCGGGTGGTTTACGTGGTGCGCTGGTACAAACTCGGAGGTGACGGCGGCTTCGTCGTTACCAATCCCCTGCCCCGCTCGGTCTATTATCAGGGCAGCGCCAATGGCGACGAGGAAGTCTCGATCGACGGTGGCCGCAGCTGGGGCAAGCTGTCAGCCCTGCGCGTCGGCAATCGCCTCGCCACGGCCGAAGACGTGACCCACTTTCGCTGGCGCGTCGATCCCCGCGTCGCCTCGCGCGGCCAGGGCCGGATTGCCTACAGCGCGATCGTGCGCTGAGCCCTAATCCGCCAGCAACAGGACCGGCGTTTCGATCAGGCGCTTGACCGCCTGAACAACTGTCTCTTATACACATCTCCGAGCCCACGA
>CAWUNP010000454.1:0-1650 GCA_963923805.1 uncultured Novosphingobium sp.
CGCTGTGGGCCGCCGGTTTGGCGGTCACTTTTGCATCAAGGTCCCGATGTCCTCCACCTTGTCGGCCAGACTGGTCCGTTTTGCGCTTCTGGCGGGGACTGCGTTTGGCCTTGGTTCGGCTCCGGTCTGGGCGCAGTCGGAAGATGGTGAACTGGATGCGGTCAGCCAGCCGGTGGTGCAGCCCTTGCCGGGCGGGCCGGGCATGCAGCTCAATACCGCGCTGGGCAAACTGGCCCGCAACCCGCGCGATGTTACCGCGCTGATCGAGGCCGGCCGCGCTTCCGCCGCGATTGGTGATGCCGAAGCGGCGATGGGCTTTTTCCGCCGTGCCGATCAGCTTCAGCCGGCCAGCGCCAATATCAAGGCGGGTCTGGCCGGGGCCATGGTCCTCGCGGAAGATCCGTTTTCTGCGCTACCGCTGTTCGAAGAGGCTGAGCGGATCGGGCCGATCGATCCCAAGCTGCTGTCCGAACGCGGGCTGGCCTATGATCTGGTGGGCGATAACGAACTGGCCCAGCGCTATTACCGCCAGGCCCTGGCGGCCGGGCCTGACGATGAAACGCTGCGGCGTCTCGCGCTGAGCCTGGCCATATCGGGCGATCGCCGCGGGATGGAAGTAACGCTGAGTCCCTTGCTGCAGAAGCAGGACAAGGCCGCATGGCGGACCCGGGCCTTTGCCTTTGCGATCCTGGGCCTTTCGTCCGAGGCAGAGGCCGTGGCGCGGGCGAACCTGCCAGAAACGGCGGCGGGCGGGATGGTTGCCTATCTGCGCTATATGCCGCGCCTGACCCCGGCGCAGCAGGCCGCTGCGGCCAATCTTGGCCACTTCCCGCGGGCGGCAGAGATCGGTCGCGATGATCCCCGGATTGCTGCTTTTGCAAGGCCCAAGGCGGCGCTGGCCGCAGCGGAAAAGCCGGCCGGTCCGCTCGCCGCCGCCGGCCGCGGTGACCGCTCTGGCCGCGTGCGCACCCGCCAGGTTCCGCCAGAGGTGAAGCCGGAAACGGCCCGACCGGCTCCGGTGCGGGTAGAGATCCGTCAACCCGCGCCAGAGCCGCAGCCGGTCCGCGTGGCCCTGGCTCCGGCCCCGGCCCCGGCTGCACCGGCCGCGGCGCTCCAGAAGGCCGCCGCAGTAACCGAACCGGGGGCGGTTGGTCCCGGCTTTGCCGTGCTCGACAGTGCCGCGCCGGCACCGCAAAGCCCGGCTGCGGCGGTTGCTGCGGCACCGACCCCCATTGTAGCACCGGTTTCGGCGCCCGCGCCGCCGCCCGTGGTTGCGCCAGCGCCTGCCCCGGCACCTGCGCCAGCGCCGGCACCCAAGCGGCCGCGCAGTCTGACCGATGTCTTCGCCGATCTTGCCCCGCCCAGCCGCGAGATTGAGCCGACCTCGGGCGCGGTTGACCTGCGCCGGATTGCCCCCGCCCGCCCGAAGGCGGAAGACGAGACGAAGCCCGGCACCAAGATCGATCCAAAGACCGGGAAGCCCAAGGAACCGGCCAAGAGCCCTGCTGCCAGCCAGCCAAGCCGGATCTGGATCCAGCTGGCCGCCAGCCGCGACAAGGCCGGCCTGGTGTGGGACTTCCGCCGGTTTGGCCGGAACGATCCGGAATTGTTCAAGGGGCGCAAGGGTTTCACCAGCGCCTGGGGCGCGGC
>CAWUNP010000455.1:0-1650 GCA_963923805.1 uncultured Novosphingobium sp.
GGTCTCGTGGGCTCGGAGATGTGTATAAGAGACAGACCTGCCGCTGGTCGAGGACAGCTGCGTTTCCGCCCGCGTCATCATGGGCAGCCTGTGGGGCCACACGGCGCCGACGACCCAGCATTCGCCCACCATCTATGCCGAGATCATGCTCGCCCCCGGCGGCGCGATCCCGATTGACAGTGAGGCGGAAGAACGCGCGGTCATGCTGGTCGGCGGGGAGGCCAGCATCGATGGCGTGCCGCTGGCGCTTTACGAACTGGCCGTGCTCGCCCCCGATCAGGCCATGCGGCTGGCCAGCGAACAGGGCGGCCGGGTGATGCTGCTGGGCGGTGCGGCGATCGGCAGCCAATGCCATGTCTGGTGGAACTTCGTTTCCTCCAGCCGCGAGCGGATCAACCAGGCCAAGGACGATTGGCGGCAAGGCCGCTTTCCGAAGGTGCCGGGGGATGAGGATGAATTCATCCCGATCCCGCAGGTGCCGCTCACCAACAGCGACGACGCATAACCAGACCATTCAGGGAGAGAACAATGAGCTTCAAGGGACAGACCGCCTGGATCACCGGCGCTTCATCGGGGATCGGCGCTGCGCTTGCCAAGGCGCTGGCGGCGCAGGGCGCTCGGCTGGTGCTGTCGGGCCGCAAGCTGGATGCGCTGGAAAAGGTGGCAGCGGATTGCGGTGACGATTGCCTGATCCTGCCCTTTGAAACGACCGACATTGCGGCGCTCGCCCCGGCCGTTGAAAAAGCGTGGGCTTGGGCATCGTCGGTGTCTGGGGGCGTGGACCTGCTGGTCAACAATGCCGGCATTTCCCAGCGCAGCCTCGCCGTGGAGACAGGTTATGCCGTCTACGAGCGGATCGTGAATGTTGACCTCCTCGCCCCGATCGCGCTGACGCAGGAAGTGCTGCCGCGCATGGTGGAGCGCGGCTCGGGCCGGCTGGCCTATATCTCCTCGATCGCCGGCAAGGTCGGCGTGCCGATGCGCACTGCCTATTGCGCGGCCAAGTTCGGCATTGCCGGTTATGCCGATGCCCTGCGCGCCGAAGTGGCGCACCTGGGCCTGCAGGTTCACAACATCTACCCTGGCTCGGTCCGCACTGATGTTTCGCGCAACGCCCTCACCGCCGATGGGTCAAAGCGCGGGGTCTCTGACAAGGCAATCGACAATGGGATCGAACCCGCCGTCGCAGTGGCCCAGATGATTGAGGAAATGCTGGCCGGCGCGCGCGAGATCATCGTGGCCGAGGGCGCCGAAAAGGCGATGGGCGAAGCCCGCCGCACGCCCGATGCCCTGCTTGATCAGATCGCTGGCTTCATGGCCGCCGGCTATGTGCAGCGGATGAACGACGGGGCCGAATGATGGAGCAGGTGCGGGTCAGGCTGGCGAACGGGATCGAGCTCGACGTGGTGGACACCGGCCCGCGCGACGCGCCGGTGCTGATCTTCCTCCACGGCTTCCCGGACAGCCACCGCACTTGGCGGCACCAGATCGCGCACCTCTCCAGCCGCTATCGCTGCGTGGCGCCCGACCAGCGCGGCTATCGCGGTTCGTCCAAGCCCAAGGGGGTGGAAAGCTACACGCCCGACAAGCTGATTGGCGACGTATTCCAGCTGGCCGATGCGCTGGGCGTGGGGCCGTTCCTGTCTCTTA
>CAWUNP010000456.1:0-1646 GCA_963923805.1 uncultured Novosphingobium sp.
AGACAGCAGCTGCACCTCGATCGGGCCGCGCTCGAGGATCGGTTGCCAGACCTGACGGAAACCTTCGGGCGTTGCCGCGGCGATATCCTGCGGGCTTGGCGTGCCGAACCGGGGATCACGGCCGCGCTGCAAAAATTCCAGATCGCGTTCGAGCACGCCCTGCGGCGAGGCAGAAAAGCTCTCATACCGCAGCTGCGCCGCTGCCTTGGCCCGCAGCACCGGGCCGCTGTCCCAGCGTGGTTGGGCAAATTTCTGCGCGAAGAGATAAAGCTGGTCGGCCATGTCGCTTGAGCGGGTATCGGCCGAGAACTGGAACGAGGCATCCTGGATCGCGAAGTCAAAGCCCATCTTGCGACCGGTGCTGATCCGGTCGAGCTCTTCCTGGCCCAGCTGGCCCTGGCCAGAGCCCACCAGCGCCATATCGCCCAGCGCAATATAGGCGGCATCGCCTGGCATGAAGGCCCGATAACCCGCGCCGAACCGCACCTTGACCGAAACCCGGCCGGGCTCATCCGTTGTCGGCCAGAGCAGCACCTTCACCCCGTTGGCGAAATCCAGTTGTTCGATCCCGAGGATCGCGGTGGGCTTTTGATCGACCAGTTTGCCCGGCGCGCCGATGGCCGGCATTTCGGCAAAGGACACCGGCTTGCCGCCCGGGCGCGCCTTGGGATCGGCAATTGCTGGCGCAGCCAAGGCCGCGGCTAGGCTCTTGCCCTCGGCCTCGCCGGCCTTGGGTGTGACATAGACGGCGCGGGTGACCGCCCCCTTGAACAGACGGCGGGTGTGATCGAGCACGGCTTGCGGCGTTAAGAGCGCGCGCGACCGGTTGAAGATTTCCAGAACGGTTTCCGGCGAGGCAATCGTTTCGCGAATGTCGAGCGCGGTAACCATGTCATCGGCCAGCTTGGCCCCGGCCAGCAGGCGGCGCTGCTCAACCGCACTTTCGAAGGCGACGCTGAATTCGGCCACCTCGCGTTCGATCTCATCCTCGCTGGGCGGCGTGGCCAGGGCATCGGCGATGACGCCGCGCACTTCCTTGAGCGACCTGGCCCAGTTTTCATCGAGCGGAGTTACCGTCACAAAGGTCGCGTCAGCCGAGCGGCTGACCTTCTCCTGATTGACCTGGGCAAACAGGAAGCTGCCACCGCCCCGCGCGCGCGTTTCAAGCCGGCGGTTGATGATCGCCTGGGCCAGCGAATCCAGCATGATCCGCTGGTTGTAGGCGATCGTATCCTGCACCGGGCGCCACGGTCGCATCACGGCATAGGTGATCCCGCGCGGCAAATCGGGTTCGACCACAATCCGCGTCTGGCCCACCGGATTGGCCGGATTGCTGCCAGCCGGGGCGACCGGATCGCCAAAGGCCGGCGCAGCGGCAGGCTTTCCGCTGGCGGGCCAATCGGCAAAGTGCTGGCGCACCATCGCTTCGATCTGCGCCGTTTCGACATCGCCAACCACGATGATCACGGCATTTTCGGGCCGATACCAGCGTGCATGGAAGGCGCGAACGGCTGCCTGATCGGCGGCATTCAAGGTCTCGGTGGTCCCGATGACCGGGCGGATGGCCAGGCGTTGACCGGCGAACAGGGTCTGCTGCGTGGCATCGGCAACGCGTTCGGCGAGGCCCCCGCGCTCGCGCTTTTCGG
>CAWUNP010000457.1:0-1641 GCA_963923805.1 uncultured Novosphingobium sp.
CAGCGTCAGATGTGTATAAGAGACAGGTTCTGGACCTCCATCTGGGCGAAGCTCATCATCCCGGCCAGCATCAGGCCGATAAAGAGCACGATCGGCACCACCGGGTTGCGGATCGACCAGGCCGAGATATTGCGGAAGTTCATCGCCAGATCCTGTCTTGAGCCAGAGGGCCGATTACGGCTTCACAACCTTGGGATTGACCGTCTCGCCCGGCGAGAGGAACCCGCCAGCCCGCAGGACAACCCGTTCGGTGCCGGCAAGACCCTCGACCACGGCAATGCCATTGGCGGTGACGAGGCCGGTCTTCACATTGCGCCGCTCGGCCTTGTTGTTCGGGCCGACGATGTAGACATAGCTGCCCTCGTTATCCGAAAGGATCGCGGATTCGGGCAGCATCGGTGCCACCACCGAGCCAGCCTTGATCACGGCCGTGGCGAAGCCGCCGGGCCGCAGTTCTGGCGCATAGGGCAGGGCAATCCGGGCAATGCCCTGGCGGCTTTGCGGATCGATCACCGGCGCAGTCTGCCAGACCTGTCCGGTGAAAACCTTGGTCCCGCCGACCGGGGTCACTTCGGCGCGCACGCCATTGCTGACCTGGGCCAGTTCGGTTTCGCCAACCAGGGCACGCAGTTCCATCTCGCCGCCCTTGGCGAGGCGGAACAGGATCCCGGAACCGGCGCTGACCACCTGGCCAGGCTCAACCCGGCGTTCCAGCACCAGACCGGCAGCCGGAGCGACTACGTTGAGACGGCCCAACTGGGCGTTGATCACCCCCAACTGGGCGCCGGCCACGCGCACCTGCGCCGCAGCCGAATCGCGCTGGGCAGTCAACCGATCGATATCCGCCTTTGAAACGAAGCCGCGTTCAACCAGCTTCAGCGCGCGATCGAGATTGGCTTGGGCCAGCTGGGCATTGGCCCGGGCGACCTCGATCTGGGCGGCCTGGCTGGCGCGCTGCTGCACCTGGACCGAGCGATCGATCACCGCCAGGACCTGACCGGCACCGACCCATTGGCCGGGCTCGACCAGGACCGCAGCCACCTGACCACCTTCACCCGGAACCCCCACAGGCAACTCGCGCCGGGCGGCCAGCGTCCCGGTCACATTGATCGCACCTTCGATCGTCCCGCGGCCCGGCGCCACGACCGACACCACGGCCGCCTGCGATTTCTTGTCTGCGCCCGCGGCATCATCGCCGCGATGCGTCAGGAACCAGATGGCGATTAGGCCGACCAGCACGGCCGCGCCGATCAGCAACAGCTTGCGCCGCGACCGCTGCTCTTCCTCCGCATCGCCAAGCAGGACAGCGGCGGAATCGGTCTCCGCCAGGTCTTCAGCTGCAATCCGCGTGTCGTAGTTCATGGCCGAACCTGCCCCATCTTGCATCGCTGCCGGGCCACGGCCCAGTCATGGCGACTGCGCCGGCCCAACAGGGACTGTATTACTCTGCTATATCACTTCGGGCAAGTCCGCTACGCGGCAAGCCCTATGAAGCGCAATTGATTACAGGATCGGCCATAGGCTTCGCCGTGCTGCGACGCAACGCAGTGGTCGGCAAACGGCAGATGTGGTCCGGCGAAATGCGCCTGGCCGCAGCACACGGGCGCAGCCCCGGAACCGGTCAACCGGCCCGGGGCTGCG
>CAWUNP010000458.1:0-1638 GCA_963923805.1 uncultured Novosphingobium sp.
CTAGAATGTCGCGGAAGTAAGCATCCAGAATCAAGTTCTTGAGTGCGGGATCACGACGGTAGGCTTCCGCAATGCGATTCAGAAACCGTGCACGAATGATGCAGCCACCGCGCCAGATCGCCGCAATATCTTCAAAATTCAGATGCCATTGATATAGCTCGGATGCCGCCCGCAACTGCACAAAACCCTGGGCATAACTGATGATTTTGCTGGCATACAACGCATCATGCACGGCATCGATCAGCGCCTGGCCATCCCCCTCAAAGGCCACCGGCGGGGGACCCGACAACAGGTGCGAAGCCGCTACCCGCTCGGCTTTCAAGGCACTGAGGATGCGTGCCTCGACAGCACTGGCAATGACCGAAAGCGGCACGGCCATGTCGGTGGCATGGCCGACCGTCCATTTGCCGGTGCCCTTCTGACCGGCCTTGTCGACGATCATGTCCACCAGGGGCCGGCCGCTGACAGGATCAATCCGGGCCAGAATCTTGCCGGTGATATCGATCAGGAACGAGTCCAGCTCGCCGCGATTCCAGTCGCTGAAAATGGCCGCCAGCCGCTCGGCAGAAGGGTTCAGCACGGCCTTGAGGACGGCATACGCTTCGCAGATCAGCTGCATATCGCCGTACTCGATGCCGTTATGAACCATCTTGACATAATGACCGGCGCCATCCGTCCCCATATGGCGGCAACAGGCCTCACCCTCGGCCACCGCCGCGATACGGGTATAGATCGGCGCGATCGCCCGCCACCCTTCCGGCGAACCACCGGGCATGATCGATGGCCCCTTTAACGCCCCTTCCTCACCCCCGGAAATACCGACGCCGAAGAAATGCAGCCCCCGCTCGCGCAGCTGCTTTTCCCGCCGCTGGGTATCGGTCCACAGCGAATTGCCGCCATCGATGATGATGTCACCCGGCTCCAGCATGGGGATGAGCTGCTCGATCACCGCGTCAACCGGCGCCCCGGCCTTGACCATGATCTGCACTTTGCGCGGCGTGGCCAATGCGGCCACAAAATCCTCCAGCGTCAGGCAGGGCGTAATGCTCAGATGCTTTGCCCGCCCGGCGGCAAACTGTTCGGTCACCGACGTGGTTCGGTTAAACACGGCCACGCTGAACCCCTTCGACGCCATATTCAGGACCAGATTTTCGCCCATTACCGCCAGCCCGATCAGGCCGATGTCACACTGCTTCATCGTCTCACCCCCATTTGGTTAAAACCGGTATCCCCTCAGGGTGAAGGATACTCCCAAAATGCATCGCTCCCCGAGGTGGGCGCGCGCTGATCCGTAATCATCCACAGCGGCCGTCGACTCATGCTAGAGTGCCCCATGACCTAACCCGAAGCTTGAAGCCGATGAAACAGCCTCCGCGTCCGCACTCCGGCACCTCATGGACACCACCGAACTGATTGGCGCCGTCGCCGGCACCCTCACGACCGTCTCATTCGTTCCGCAAGTCATCAAGACCTGGCGGTCCCGTTCGGCCAGCGACATATCATTCGGGATGTTTCTGCTGTTCAGTCTCGGCGTGCTGCTCTGGTTGATCTACGGAATGAACATCGGTTCGCTGCCCATCGTACTCTCGAACAGCATCACACTGGCCCCTGTCTCTTATACACATCTGACGCTGCCGA
>CAWUNP010000459.1:0-1635 GCA_963923805.1 uncultured Novosphingobium sp.
ATCATGCTGGGCGCGACGCACGTCCGCGTCGGTTCCGCCTTGTTCGGCGCGCGCCGCTGACCTAGCCTGCTCTCCAAGGCGGCACAGCGACCGCCACGGAGGATCATGGGCGACATCACTAGCGAAAGTTTCAAGGAATGGATTCCGGCCCGCTGGCCCGCCCGCAGTCTGGCCGAGTGCGAGGCGATCCTCTGCGCGCCCGGCGCCAAGTTCGAATACGAAACGATCGCCATTCGCGGCGTGCCAACCCGCGTCTGGAAGAACGCGCCTGAGAACCTGGCGGTCCTTGCTCGCGCCGGTCGTGCCCATGGCGAGGCCACCTTCCTGATCTATGAGGAGGAGCGGGTTTCCTATGAAGCCTGGTTCCGCGCCGTGGCCGCCTTCGGCCGGCACCTGCAATCGCTGGGGGTGCAAAAGGGTGATCGGGTTGCCCTGGCGATGCGCAACCTGCCCGAATGGCCGGTAGTGTTCTTTGCCGCCGTGACGATCGGCGCGATCTGCGTGCCGCTCAATGCCTGGTGGACCGGGCCGGAACTGGCCTATGGCCTGGCTCATTCGGGCGCCAAGGTGCTGGTCTGCGATGGCGAGCGGCTGGACCGGATTGCATCCCACCGGAACGAATTGCCTGACCTGGCCCATCTGATTGTCTCGCGCCGGGATGATCCGCCCGCCGGGGTCACCAAGCTTGAAAGCATTATCGGGCGATCATCGAACTGGGCCAGCTTGCCCGATCAGGATTTGCCCGCCGTTACGATCGCTGCTGATGATGACGCGACGATTCTCTACACCTCGGGTACGACTGGTAATCCCAAGGGCGCACTCGGCACGCACCGCAACTTCGTGACCAATATCCTATCGAGCGGTTACGGCGCGGCGCGGCAGGTGCTGCGCCGGGGCGAGGCGCTGCCCGAACCGGCACGCAAGGTGCTGCTGACGGTGATCCCGCTGTTCCATGCCACCGCCTGTTCGGCTACGATGATGGGCGCGATTGCCGCGGGCCATACGATAATCTTCATGTACAAGTGGGAGCCGGAAAAGGCCTTCCAAATCATCGAGCGCGAGAAGGTCAATTCAACCGGCGGCGTGCCGACCATCGCCTGGCAGCTGATCGAACACCCGGCGCGCGAGCAGTATGATCTCTCCTCGATCGAGGCGATCGCCTATGGCGGGGCGCCCTCGGCACCGGATCTGGTCCGCAAGATCCGCGAAGTGTTTGGCGCCCTGCCGGGTAATGGCTGGGGGATGACCGAGACCACCGCCACGGTCACCGGACTGTCAGCCGAGGACTATCTCAATCGCCCGACCAGCTGCGGGCCGGCCGTGCCGGTTGCCAAGCTCAAGGTGCTGGATGACGATGGCCGTGAACTGCCGCCGGGCCAGATTGGCGAGCTTTATGCTGCGGGCCCGATGATCGTGAAGGGTTACTGGAACAACCCGGAGGCCACGGCGGCCACCTTCATCGACGGCTGGGTCCGCACCGGTGACCTGGCCTGGCTGGACGAGGAAGGCTTCTGCTACATCGCGGACCGGGCCAAGGACATCGTGATCCGCGGCGGCGAGAACATCTATTCGTCAGAGGTTGAGAACGTGCTCTACGATCACCCGGCGGTGATGGACGCTGCCGTGGTCGGCATT
>CAWUNP010000460.1:0-1623 GCA_963923805.1 uncultured Novosphingobium sp.
GCGTCAGATGTGTATAAGAGACAGATCCGGTATAGCCCATCGCCGCCTTGATCCCGCCGACCAGCTGGTGAACCACATCGCGGGCATGGCCCTTGTAAGGCACCTGGCCTTCGATCCCTTCGGGCACCAGCTTCATCTGGTCCTTGATATCGCCCTGGAAGTAACGGTCAGCACTGCCGCGGCCCATGGCCCCCACCGAACCCATCCCGCGGTACGACTTGTAAGCCCGCCCCTGGTACAGGAACGTTTCGCCAGGTGCTTCCTCGGTCCCGGCCAGCATCGAGCCGACCATGATGGTCGAAGCGCCCGCTGCCAGCGCCTTGGCGGCATCGCCCGAGGTGCGCAGGCCGCCGTCGGCAATGATCGGGGTCTTGCTGTCAGCCGCGGCGCGGGCAGCTTCCATGATCGCGGTCAACTGCGGCACGCCCACGCCGGCCACCACGCGGGTGGTGCAGATCGAGCCCGGCCCGATCCCCACCTTCACCGCATCGGCCCCGGCATCGATCAACGCGCGGGTCGCTTCATAGGTGGCGACGTTGCCGGCGATCACCTGGGCCGAATTGGACAGCTTCTTGACCCGTTCGACCGAGCGGGCGACATCCTTGTTGTGGCCATGCGCGGTATCGATGATCACCACGTCGCATTCGGCCGCCAGCAGCGCCTCGGTGCGTTCAAAGCCCTTGTCACCCACGGTAGTGGCCGCAGCAACGCGCAGGCGGCCCGAGGCGTCCTTGGTCGCATCCGGATAGGTCACGGCCTTTTCCATGTCCTTGACCGTGATCAGGCCGGTGCAATGGAAATTCTCGTCCACCACCAGCAGCTTTTCGATCCGGCGCTGGTGCAGCAGCTTGCGCGCCTCTTCCTGGCTGACCCCGGCGCGAACCGTGGCCAGGTTTTCATGCGTCATCAGCTCACGCACCGGCTGGGCCGGATTATCGGCAAAGCGCACGTCGCGGTTGGTCAGGATCCCGACCAGACGGCCACCCGCTTCGACCACCGGAATGCCGGAGATGCGATTGGCTTCCATCATCATCCGCGCTTCGCCCAGCGTGGCATCGGGGCTAATCGTGATCGGATTGACCACCATGCCGCTTTCAAAGCGCTTCACCGCACGGACAGCAGCGACCTGCTCTTCGATCGTCAGGTTGCGGTGCAGCACCCCGATCCCGCCCAGCTGGGCCATGACAATCGCCATGTCCGCCTCGGTCACGGTATCCATCGCCGATGAGATCACCGGGATGTTGAGGCCGATCTGGGCGGTCAGCCGGGTGCTGGTATCCGCCATCGACGGCAGGATATCGGATTCGGCCGGACGCAGCAGCACGTCGTCGAAGGTAAGGCCAAGGGGTATGTCCATGGGTGCCACTTTGCGTCTGGTTGCGGAGATTCGTGGCGGCCCATGTAAACGCACTGTCCGCAGAGGGCTAGTGCCTCATTTAGAAGGTGGTGGAACCTTCTTGAGGTCAGCAAAATACCGCACCAGCGCGACATGGAAGGCCACATCTTCGGCCGTGCCGGAAAGGTCCAGCCCGGCCTTCACCTGATCGCCGGGCCGATGGTAATCGCCATCGAAAAAGCGTTCGACCCGCGCCACGTCCGACCAGCTCGATGAAACCATCACCG
>CAWUNP010000461.1:0-1620 GCA_963923805.1 uncultured Novosphingobium sp.
GTCAACCGCGATGCCGGTGGCTGGCGGGTATCAGGTTCGACCACCAGCAACGCGTCCTTCAGCTGCACGATCGATCGCGACGGCCGCATTCGCAATGTGAATGTTGACGGCCGGGCGATCTGACCCGCGCGGGATCAGGCCGTGACTTTGAGCCAGTGGGCGATGGCCCCCATCAGGTCGCGGCCAAATGCCTGCGCCAACCGGCTGCCGGCCACGGCGTTGAAGGCGTGGATCGCGCCAGGATAGGAATGCAGCTCGACCGGAACGCCTGCCGCAACCAGGCGGCGGGCATAGTCCAGGTCTTCATCGTAGAACAGGTCAAGGCTGCCCGTGCCGATCCAGGTGGGTGGCAGGCCGGCAAGGTCATCAGCCAGGCTGGGTGAGAACCAGCCCTTGCGCTCGTCGACCGGCTCATAATCGCCCTTTAGCGCCCCCCAGCCATAGCGGTTGGAGGCACGGGTCCAGATGAACTCGCCCGTGGTGGGATTGCCATAGGGGCAATTGTCCCCGCCAGTGCGGTGATCGAGCATTGGATAGATCAGGAACTGCGCGGCCAGCTTCGGCCCGCCCAGATCGCGCGCCATCAGCGCAAGGCTGGCAGCCAACCCGCCACCAGCGCTTTCGCCGATCACGCCGACCCGCTGGGCATCTACCTCGGGCAGGCTGACCAGCCAGTTGAGCGCGGCCAGGCAGTCTTGCTGCGGGGCGGGGAAGGGGTGTTCGGGCGCAAGCCGGTATTCGACCGAGGCCACCGGAATGCCCAGCGATTGCGCCATGGCCGCCGGCCCGGCCTGCATCACGCTGGCTGAGCCCATGATCATCCCGCCGCCGTGAATGTGCAGCAGCGCGGGCCGCGCCGGCTTTCCGGGGGCCGGATCGTAGAGATAGACCTCCAGCGCTCCGCCGGGTCCGGCAATGCTGTGCACCACCGGGGTGATGGCCGGGGCACCCAGAAAGGCGTAGCGGGCATTGCTCGCCACGCGCAGTTCGTTGAGGTCCATCGCCGCCAGATCGGCAAGCGGCATCATTTCGAGCAGGGGAAGCAGCTCGGGATCGACCAGGTGACGGGTGGACATGGCGCTTATTGCAGGCTGGTCTTGGGGAACATCCAGCGCTGGGAGAGGCGCGGCTCGAACGGCTTCCATGCGCCTTCGGGCTGGTGCAGCCGGTCGGCAATCGCGATCACTGCGCTGGGGTTGAAGCCCAGGCCACAGTGGCTGGCGAGCACCTCGATATTCTCAACCTGCGGGTTCTTGTCGCGGCGCTGGACCGAGCCGCGCCAGTGGACCACGCCATCGCTCTTGGTCAGGATCGAGGTGGTCGGCACCGGCGGCGCGCGGTGCAGGTCAACAAAGCGGCCCTGGCGGATCGGTTCGGGATCCTTGCCGTTGAGGTATTCGAACAATCGCGCTGCGTTGGAATGGCGCCGGTCGTCCGAAATCGGGCTGCCCAGCGTGATCACCAGTCGCACCGCCTCCGGGTGCGCCTTAGCCAGCTCGCGCGCGAAGACGCCGCCCAGGCTCCAGCCGACGATCGAGACCTTGCGGCCAGTCTCGCGGTAAATCCGGAGCAGCATCGATTCCATCTCGTGCACGCGGGGGGCATCGATCCGGACATTGC
>CAWUNP010000462.1:0-1616 GCA_963923805.1 uncultured Novosphingobium sp.
CTGGACCTGGGGCGGGATCGTCAAGGCCCCGCTCGGCCCGGTTCGCTTGGAAGCGGGCCTGTTCCGCAATTCGCGCAAGCAGGACCGGGTTTTCGCGGACCTGCTGCTCGGCGTGCAGCAGGATGGCACGGCAGCTTCCCGCGTGGTGGTGGCCGATGGCAACAATTACGATGCCTCGCTTTCGGGCGAAGTGCGCTTGGTGCGCCAGTGGCAGACCGGCGGGATTGACCAGCGTCTGGTTGCCAGCCTGCGCGGACGATCGAAAGACCGGCGCTTTGGTGGCAGCAAGACCTTGCGGCTGGGTGCGGCGAGCCTGCTGGTCCGCGATGATCGCCCGGAGCCGGCCTATACCTTGGGGCCGAAAAATCTCGATAAGGTGCGCCAGCTGACCTATGGCTTGGCCTGGTCGATGGTGAAGAACGGGGCGTTCAGCTTCGACGCCAGCCTTTCACAAACGCGTTATCGCAAGCAGGTCGATTTTGCCGATCCGCTGGTAGCGGATCCGCGCACGCGCGAAAACCCCTTGCTGTGGAACGTGGCGGGCCTGGTGCAACTGGCGCCGCGTTTCGCGCTCTATGGCGGCTATTCCAAGGGGCAGGAAGAAGCCCTGATCGCACCCGATGTGGCGACCAATCGGTCCGAAGCCCCGCCGGCGATCCGCACCCGCCAGATCGAAGGCGGCGCGAAAGTGGCGCTGAGCGATCGCCTGACCTTCATTGCCGGTGGTTTTTCGATCACCAAGCCCTATTACAATCTCGATCCGGCGCAGCGTTATCGCCAGCTGGGCGAGCTGACCAATCGCGGGATTGAACTGTCGCTGACCGGCCAGATCGTGCCGGGCCTGACCGTGGTGGGCGGCACCCTGCTGCTCGATCCGCGCATCCATGGCGAGGCGGTGGATACCGGCCTGATCGGCGCGCGTCCGGTCGGCCAGATCCGCCGCCGCACCGCGGTCAACCTCGATTGGCGCACCGGCGAAGGCAAGGGGCACTGGTCGTTTGACCTGGGTGTCGAAAGCCTGTCCGCGCGGGTTGGCAATGCGGCGAACACGCTGGAAGCCCCGCCGCGTGAGAACGTCAACCTGGGCATGCGCTATCGCTTTAAGCTGGCCGGCGGCAACTGGCTGGCCCGTGCGCAGGTGATCAACCTGTTCAACGATTACGGCTGGAACGTCTCATCGTCCGGGGGCTTTACCTATAGCCCCCAGCGTTCGGTGATCCTGCAGCTCGTGGCCGATCTCTAGGATTACCTGTCGGGTACGCCGATGGCATCCGCCATCGGCTTGCATCACCAGCCCGCGCCCCCGGCCCGGTGTTGCCTCCACGGTCAGTGGAGAATGACTATTCCCCCGGCACCTTCACCCGCAGCATGGCGGCCGCCGCCAGCACCAGCGTGACCGCGGCGAAGGCCATGGTCCAGATCGGCTGATCGGGGAAGAAGGCCTTCATGATCGAGCCCATCACCGTGGCGACCAGCAGCTGCGGCACCACCACGAAGACGTTGAACAGCCCCATATAGATGCCCAGCTTGGCTTGCGGCAGGCTGCTGGCGAGGATGGCATAGGGCATGGCCAGGATCGAGGCCCAGGCGATGCCGATGCCGACTTCGCTCACGAT
>CAWUNP010000463.1:0-1616 GCA_963923805.1 uncultured Novosphingobium sp.
GCGGAACTATACGGTGGCCTGCGCATCCGGGGAGGAAGAGCACGTTGCCGGGCTTGGCCGCGCCATCGATGCCAAGGTCCAGTCCATGGGCACCGCAGGCACGACCGAGACCCGGCAGTTGCTGTTTGCAGCGCTGCTGCTGGCCGATGAAGTGCATGAGGCCAAGTCGGCAACGCGGTCTGCCGCGCCGCAACCGCAGCAACAGGCAGAGCAACAGTCCGGCGATGACAGCCATGCCGACCGGCTGGAAGCGATCGCCGCAAAGCTGGAAGCCTGTGTGCTGGCCCTTGAGGGTTGAGCCAACCTTCCCTATCTAGGACCGCGACGGGTACTGCCCGGTGCGAGCCTTCGAAAATCCCTGAGGCTATAAGCAATCCATGGGGGCTGTCCCTGGTTCCGCCCTGGCGGGACACATATGGTCCCCACCTGACGTCGAGGCGTCAGAGGATTTCCCGGCAACGGCCCATGGTGGTCCCGTCACCCACCCCTGCGCGGAGCCGAGCGTGATCGACAAGCAGGTGCTGCGCACCGAACTGAGGCAACGCCGCCGCGATCACGTGGCGGCCATTCCGGTGATCCAGCGCGGCCTGCTATTTCGCCGCCCGCCAGAGGCGATTGCCCGGCTGGTGCCGGAAGATGCGGTTATCGGGGTCTATCACGAAATGCCCGCCGAAGCCCCGGCCGGTCATTATGCCCGCTGGTTCTTTGAACGCGGCCACAAGATTGCCCTGCCCTGGTTTGCCGATCGCACCGCGCCGATGGCGTTCCGGGAATGGAGCAATCCCTTCGTGGACGACCTGCTGGAGCCCGATCCCTTCCAGTCAAGACAACCACAGGCGGACAGCGCCGAACTGATCCCGGACGTGATGTTCTGCCCCTTGCTGGGCTTTTCCGATCGCGGCGAGCGCCTGGGCCTTGGCGCTGGCCATTATGACCGCTGGCTGGCGGATCATCCCCCCCGGCTGGCGATTGGCCTGGCCTGGGATTGCCAGCTGGTTGATCACTTGCCGCTTGAACCCCATGATCGCGGTCTGGATGCCGTGATTCCCCCAACCCGCCTCTACGGACCCTTCTGATGCGCACCCAGCCCACCTGGCGAATTCCGATTGGACTGCTGGCCCTGCTGGCGGCGCTGGGCATCTATGGCCTGCTGGTCGCCCGCTATGTCGCGCCGCTGATCGAAGGGTGGCACGCGCTGATCCAGACCCCGGTCTACATCGTGCTCGGGGTGATCTGGCTCTTGCCGCTCAGGCGTTTCCTGATCTGGATGGAGACCGGCCGCTGGGGCTGACCGCAAGGCAGGCGGGATAAGTTTCACACTGCCACTTGTCGCACGCGGGGTAAACCGGCAGTCTTCCACCGGGTCGATGGGAGATATGGCGTGAAGCTGAAGCGCAAGATTGGTTTGGGGATCGTTGGCCTGCTGCTGGTGACGGGCGCATCGCTTTACGCCGCGCGCGACAGGCTGGCGCAGCGGGCGTTCGATTCGGCCATAGAGAAGAACGTTGGCGTCGATCGCTCAGCCGCCCTGCCCGATGGCGTTCACGTTTACGTCTGCGGATCCGGCTCACCCATGCCCGATGCCGATCGCGCCGGGCCTTGCCTGGCCGTGCTGG
>CAWUNP010000464.1:0-1594 GCA_963923805.1 uncultured Novosphingobium sp.
GCATCGACGGATCGGTCCGCAGCCAGCCCGCGGCAGTCGGGGCAAGCCCGGCGGGCAATTCGTCGGCGCGGATCGGATCGGGCGTCAGCGTGACGGCAGCGGCCTGATCCTCGCCCTCGGCCCGTTCCAAGGAGCAGGTTGCATAGACCAGGCTGCCGCCGGGCTTCACCCAGCGCTGCGCCCGCTCAAGCAGCGCGGCCTGCAGCTCTGCCAGCTCGGCGATCTGGCGATCCCCGATCCGGTGGAGCACATCGGGATGGCGGCGGCAGGTGCCAGTGGCGGTGCAGGGGGCATCGAGCAGCACGGCATCGAACGGCTCCTCCGGCTCCCACTGCAGGGCATCGGCCTGGACCAGCGTGGCGGAGAGGCCAGTGCGGGTGAGGTTTTCCTGCATGCGCTGGAGCCGCTTGGCCCCGGCATCAAGCGCAGTCACCTGCCAGCCAGCCGCGGCCAGTTGCATCGTCTTACCGCCCGGCGCGGCGCAGAGATCGAGCACGCGGCAACCTTCGCCAGCACCGAGCAGCCGGGCGGGCAAGCTGGCGGCCAGGTCCTGCACCCACCAGGCGCCGTCCTTGAAACCCTCCAGCCGTTCAACCGCGATCCCGCGCGCAAGGCGGACATGGCCGCGCATCAGGCTGGTTCCGTCCAGCCGTTCGGCCCATTCACCAGTCTCGGCCGGATCCCGCAGCGTCAGATCGAGCGGTGGCGGAACGGCAAGGCCGACGGCCACCGCAGCACCATGTTCACCCCAACGGGCGCTGACACGATCCGGCAGGCTCGGCACCGCAGGCAGTGCCGCTTCGCGCTTGACCAGCGTGGAGAAGACCCCGTGCGCCAGCCGCCGCGGGCCACCTGCCAGCAGCGGCAGGCCGGTGGCGATCACCGCGTGCGGCGGCGTTTCCAGCCGCAACCAGCCCGCCAGCATCAGCCGCAGGGCCGAACGCGGTTTGGCGTCTTCGGGCAAGACCTGCCGCGTCGCGCTATCGATCAGGGCGTCAAGATCAACCAGCCAGCGCAGCACCTCGCCCGCCAGTGCCCGGGCCAGCGCCCGATCCGCATCACTGCGCACCCCTTGCAAGGCGGGCTGCGCCGCCTGATCGAGCGTTTCACCGCGCCGCAGGACTGCATCGAGAAGCTTGAGCGCAGCCTTGCGCGCCGGGAGGCCAGGAATATCCATTGCCCTTGCCCCTAGACGCGAAGCCTCCGGATAGCCAGATAGGGCGCATGACCCAGCGTGCCACCCAGCGTCCGAAGCCCTTTGCCAAGCCTGCGCACTGGAGCAATGACCCCGCGCCCAAGCCCGAACAGGCCAAGGCGCAGGACGATCCGGACGGCCTTTCCCCCACCCGCTATGGCGATTGGGTGCGCGACGGGATTGCCGTCGACTTCTGACCTCGCGATTTCTGATATCGGCAACCCGCCGCAAACTGCCGCCGGCGGGCCGCCGCAAACTTGCGCTTAAGCTTCTCGCTCCTACATTAGGTTGGACGAAAGGATGCAATGCGCATGAACGACGATCAGCCGAACGGGAATCCCTGGATCAAGACCATGCTGGTGTGGGGCGGAATCTTCCTGGCCCTGCTGCTGGTGGTCA
>CAWUNP010000465.1:0-1591 GCA_963923805.1 uncultured Novosphingobium sp.
AGATGTAGAGAGGTCTCGTGGGCTCGGAGATGTGTATAAGAGACAGGTTTAGGCCCGCAAATGCAGTTAGCCATAGCCAGGCAGGATGGACCCAGTGGGCAAGCGCCAGGCTGGCGAGAACTACCACACCGGCGAAACGGAACACGGCTGAATCGAGCGTCATGCCAATATCTCCTTACTTGAAACGCAGCTTGCGGATGCCCAGCGCATGGAGCGCCAGCTTTTCGTAAAACGGTTCGCTGGTCCCGCGGCGAACCTTGTGCAGGAAGTACTTTTCAAACCCGATCTTCGCGAGATGAACCCACTTGCCGCTGGAAGACCAGTTTAGGTTGCGGGGCGGAATCTGCGGCTGGGCAACGAAGGCGACGCCTCCGTCGCCAAAATCGGCCAGGCAAACCGCGTTCCAGGTTGCCTCTTCGCAAGGCTCCAAACCCGCCAATTCAGCCTTCAGGTTGGCGGCAATCGCGGTGACCATCGATTCGATCATGAAGCCGGTCTTCGGCACCCCAACGGGCACCGGGGTCTGTCCGACCGGTGGAATGGCGACGCAGACACCCAGCGAATACACATTGCGGAACGTCGGATTGCGCTGGTGCTTGTCGGCCAGAATGAAGCCCCGCGGATTGGTCAGCCCATCAATCCCGCGCACGGCCGAAACACCCCGGAACGCAGGCAGCAGCATGGCAAAGCCGAATGGCATGTCATGACTTTTCTTGACTGCGCCGTCTTCAGCCAGCTCCTCGACCTGCATCTGGGCCTCTTCGACCTTGGCGACGCGGGCATTGGTGACCCATTTGATCGATCGCTCACGCAATTCGCTTTCAAGCAGGGTCTTGGTATCACCCACCCCATCAAGGCCGAGATGGCCGATGTAGGGTTCAGCCGTGACGAAGGTCATCGGCACCTTATCGCGGATCTTGCGGCGCTTCAGCTCGGTGTCGAGGATCAGCGCGAACTCATAGGCCGGGCCATAGCAGGATGCGCCCTGCGCAGCGCCAACAACAATAGGCTTCGGGTCCGCGCAAAGGCGTTCAAAGGCATCCGCGGCATCGGCAGCATGATCGGTGCGGCAGACTGACTGTGTAAAGTGTTCCGGCCCGAACCCCTCAATCTCATCGAAGGCGAGGTCCGGTCCGGTGGCAATCACAAGATAGTCGTAACTCAGGGTCGAACCATCATTAAGTTCAACCCGATTCTCGCCCGGGTGCACCCGCTTGGCCCCGACAGCCGTAAAGCCGATCCCCTTGCGGGCCATGATCGGCGGCAGATGGACCTTGATCGCTTCGGGCTCGCGCCAGCGCACGGCCACCCACGGGTTGCTGGGTACGAACCAGTAATCCTCCTGGTCGTTCACCACCATCACTTCCGCTTTGCCCTTTACCGCATCGCGAATTTCGTAGGCGGCAATCGTGCCCCCCAAACCGGCGCCCAGGATGATGATACGCGGCAAAGCCATGTCAGTCCCTCCGTTAAAGCCGCCTTGCGAACAGATCTGACTGGCGGGTTCCCTTTAATTGCTATTGACTAATATACGGCACTCGGCATATTAGCAATACCCGATTTCTGTCTCTTATACACATCTCCGAGCCCA
>CAWUNP010000466.1:0-1586 GCA_963923805.1 uncultured Novosphingobium sp.
CCGGCGGTTTCAGGCAGGTTAGCCAGCGGCAGGAAGGCAAAGATCAGCACCCCGGTGGATCCGAGCACCGCCAGGGTGATCTCTTTGGTGCCCTCAATCGCTGCGCTGATCCGATCCTTGCCCATGCGGATATGGCGTTCGATATTCTCGGTCACGACGATGGAATCGTCGACCAGCAGGCCTAGCGCCACGATAAAGCCGGATACGGTCAGCTGGTTCAGCGAATAGCCCAGGATATTGAGACCGGTCAGGCCGATCGCCAGCGAGGTGGGGATCGAAAGCATCACCACCATCGAGGCGCGCGGCCCCAGTGGCAGCAGGGTAACCAGCACCAGCGCCAGCGCGATGCCAAAGTCCTTGGCCAGTTGGTTGAGCTTGCGCTCGATATCGTTGCTCTGGTCAAAGACGGAAACCAGCTTGATGTCGGGCGGCAGCTGCTGCTGGAACGCTGCCTTCACCTTCTTCAGCCGGTCGCGCAGGACCAGCGTATCGGTCATGTCCTTCTTGCGCACGCCGATGAACACGGCGCGCTGGCCATTCAGACGGGTGATATGCCGCCGTTCAGCCTCGGCCCATTCAACGCTGGCGACATCGCCCACGGTCAGCAATTGCCCGTCACCGCCGCGCAGCGGGATCGCCCGGATTGCGTCCAGGCTGCGATAGGCCCCGCCCGACTGAACGTTGAAGCGCCGGTTCCCGGCCGAAACCGCCCCGGCGGGAACATCGAGCCCGCCCTGCGAAACGGCTGCCGCCACCTGCCCCGGTGGCAACCGCCGCTCGGCCAGCCGCGCCGGATCGAGCGCAATCCGCACTTCGGGCGCGGGCAGGCCATAAAGCTCGGTATTGCGAACCCCGTCGAGCGCCGCGAGCTGATCGCGCAAGTCTTCGGAATACTTCTCCATTCGCCGCCAGGATGCCGTCTCGCTGACCAGTGCGATCTGGGAAATGGCGGCTTCCGTGGTGCGAGGGCGGCGGACTTCCAGCCGCTGGATCCCGGTCGGCAATTGCGCCCGCAATGCGTTCACATCGCGCACCGCCCGATCATAGGCCTGTTCGGCATCGGTGCCGTAATCGAACCAGATCGAAATGCTGGTCAGGCCGTCGCTGGACCGCGATGTAATGTCGCGGACGTTATCAAGGCCCTGCAACACCCGCTCGAGCGGCTTGGCCACGGTTTCTTCCATCTCGGCAGCATCGGCCCCCGGCAGGGTCACGACCACCACGGTCAGCGGGATCGGGAAATAGGGATCGACCGCACGCGGGATCTGGCGGAAGGCATTGAAGCCCAGCAGCGCCAGCAGCACAAAGGCCACCAGCGTGATCTGCCAGCGCCGGACTGCGGTTGTCACAAAGCCCATGGCCGGATGCTCAGCGCTGGGCCGGAGCGGGATCGATCACCGCGCCATCGCGCAGCCGATCCAGCGCCGACAGGGCGATCACTTCACCCCGCTGGAGCCCGGAGAGCACCTCCACCCCTGCTGCCGCAAGCGGACCCAACGCCACGCGCCGCGCCTTCACCCGGCGTTGCGCATCGACCACATAGACAAAGCCCTCATCGGCGCGGATTGCGAAGATCGCCGTGGGCG
>CAWUNP010000467.1:0-1576 GCA_963923805.1 uncultured Novosphingobium sp.
ATCGGGCCCTTGCCGTCGATCGGGTTACCCAGAGCGTCAACCACGCGGCCCAGCAGGCCCTTGCCCACGGGAACGTCGACGATGGTTTCGGTGCGCTTGACGGTGTCACCTTCGCGAATTTCGGCGTCCGAGCCGAAGATCACGACGCCGACGTTATCGGCTTCGAGGTTCAGGGCCATGCCCTTCACGCCGTTGGCGAATTCGACCATTTCACCGGCCTGAACCTTGTCGAGGCCGTGGATGCGGGCGATACCGTCACCAACGGACAGCACGGTGCCGACTTCCGACACCTGAGCCTTCGTACCGAAGCTGGCGATCTGGTCCTTGATGACCTTCGAGATTTCTGCGGCGCGGATATCCATGTTCAGCCTTTCATCGAATCTTCGGGCATATGGGCTTTCAGCCCTTCATCGCCTGCGCGAGTGTGTTCAAACGGGTGCGGATCGAACTGTCGATCTGGGTGGAACCGATCCGGACCACCAGGCCCCCGAGCACTTCGGGGTCGACATTCGCCTTGATCTTTACGTCCTTGCCTTCGCGCTCCTTCAGCTTGGCGGCGAGCGCCTTGAGCTGGGTAGCGCTGAGCGGATGGGCGCTGGTCACTTCGGCCGTCACTTCACCGCGGGCGGCGGTGGCGATCGTGCTGAAGGCGCGAACCACATCGGGCAGGGCGGCGAGGCGGCGGTTGCCCGCCAATACGCCAATGAAATTCTGGGTCAGCTTGTTGAGCTTCAGCAGCTTGCCAACTTCGGCCATCGCTGCCGCACCGGCTTCACGGCCGATCTGCGGGTTGCGAATCAGCGCGGCCAGATCGGCATTGCCGAGAATCGCTGCGCCCAGCTTGTCGAGGTCGGCCTCGACAGCGGTAACAGCCTTAGATTCGCTGGCCAGCTCATAAAGCGCAGAGGCGTATCGCCCCTGCAAGCTGGCCGTAATGCCGCCGGAATTCTCCACGCGCTCAAGTTCCTTGCATCGGGTGCATTGATGGGGCGGACGCGGACATGGCCCGCAGATCTGCCCCTCTGACGGGGGCGCGCATAGCGACGATTGTATTGCGATGCAAGGTGGCGCTAGGAACTATCGGGCACCGGCAAGTCGGGGCCGGGTTCGGGAAGACGGGGATAGTCGGCTGATGGGCGAAACAATTACACTTACGATGTCCGATGGCCATGCCATGCCGGTCTACCACGCCATGCCCATGGGGGAGCGCCGCGGCGGGCTGGTGCTGGTTCAGGAAATCTTCGGCGTAACCGATCACATTCGCGAACTGTGCGATGAATATGCCGCCGATGGCTATGAAGTGCTCAGCCCCGGCCTGTTTGACCGGCAGGAGCCCGGCTGCGCGCTGGGCTATACCGGCAGCGATTGGGACCGGGCGGTCCAGATCGCCCGGACCGAGCATGATTGGGAACAGGGGCTCAAGGACACGCAGGTCTGCATTGACTGGCTGGACGCCAAGGGCGGGCCGGTGTTCATCGTCGGCTATTGCTTCGGTGGCTCGGTCGCCTGGCGCATGGCGCAGATCAGCCCGAACCTGATGGCGGCCTCTTCCTATTATGGCGGCTATGTTGCCACC
>CAWUNP010000468.1:0-1573 GCA_963923805.1 uncultured Novosphingobium sp.
CCGACCAGGGATTCGACGCGCTGATCGTCGACACAGCCGGCCGCTTGCAGAACAAGCGTGAACTGATGGACGAACTGGCCAAGATCCGCCGGGTACTGGGCCGGATCAATCCCGAAGCGCCGCATGATGTCGTGCTGGTGCTTGATGCCACCAATGGCCAGAACGCGCTGCAGCAGATCGAAACCTTCAAGGAAGTGGCCGGCGTGACCGGACTGATCATGACCAAGCTGGATGGCACCGCGCGCGGCGGGGTGCTGGTGGCTGCGGCCGAACAATATGGCCTGCCGATCCATGCCATTGGCGTGGGCGAACGGCTGGATGACCTGCGTCCGTTCGATCCCGATCTGGTCGCGCGCGTGATTGCCGGGGTAGCGTGATGAGCGAAAGCAGCAAGCAGAAGTCGGGCTGGCTTAATCTGGCAATCGACTATGGCCCGGTGATCGTGTTCTTCGCGGTCTACAAGTTCTACTCCCCGGCCGACCGCGGGAACAGCGTGGGCGAGGTCCTGGCCGTGATGAGCGGAACAGTGGCCTTCATGATCGCCGCGGTGATCGCCTTGCTGGTGTCCAAATGGAAGCTGGGCAAGGTTTCCCCGATGTTGTGGCTGTCCACCGTGCTGATCGTCGGTTTCGGCGGGCTTACGGTACTGCTGCACGATCCGATCTGGATCCAGGTCAAGCCCACGGCAATCTACCTGCTGTTCGGGGTTACCCTGCTGGTCGGGCTGTGGCGCGGCAAGGCCTTGCTCAAGGTGCTGCTAGAGGCCGCCTTTGAAGGGTTGAGCGATGAAGGCTGGATGAAGCTATCGCGCAATTGGGGCCTGTTCTTCCTGGTCCTGGCCGCTGCCAACGAAGGCCTGCGCCACTGGTTGTCATTTGGCGACTGGATTGCTGCCAAGCTGTGGGTCTTCCTGCCGGCAACCTTCCTCTTCACGTTTACCCAGATCCCGATGCTCATGCGGCATGGCCTGGCCACCGAAGAGAAGGCTGAAGTGTTGGAAAACACGCCTCACGATTAAACGGGCCAGTTTTAGGCCACAGGGCAATAGGGCCAAAAACTGTGTGACATTGTTGGCCGCACAGGCGATACTGCGCACCTGCCCGCATTTCTCGTGGGCCAACCACAAGCTTCAAAATTAGGGGGAAGCAAATGGCTAAATTCTTCGGAAACCTGCACCTTGTGCTGGTTGTCGGACTGATCGCGGCGATTGCCGTGATGCTCCACTGGGCCGGTTCGGCCACGCTTGACGTCAACTCGGTATTCCGCTGGTTGCACGTATTCTTCGGGATCCTGTGGATCGGGCTGCTCTATTACCTGAACTTCGTGCAGGTCCCGACCATGCCGACCGTTCCGGACGAGCTAAAGAAGGGCGTCACCGGTTACATCGCACCTAAGGTGTTCTTCTTCTTCCGCTGGGCCGCGCTGCTGACCGTCGTCACCGGGCTGACCATCGCCTATGTCAATGGTTACGCCCATCAGGCGATGACCTTCTCGGGCGAAGGCAATGTCAACCTGATCGGCCTGGGCATGTGGCTGGCCCTGATCATGGCCTTCAACGTGTGGTTCATCATCT
>CAWUNP010000469.1:0-1567 GCA_963923805.1 uncultured Novosphingobium sp.
ATGTGTATAAGAGACAGTGTCGGGGTCATGTAGCAGCCGTTCGATGGCCTCGGCTGCATGCAGGACTTCGATCATGCGCGCCCAGTGGAACGCCAGTGAACTGTGGACCGGCCCGCCGCCCCCGTAGGCCTTGAACGACACCCGTGCCGCTTCGGCCAGCGGCGTGTCGATGAAGTCGCAGGTGTTGACCCGCGCCAGCGGTCCGACGCGGTACCAGCCTTGTTCCTGCCCCAGAGCAACGAGGTACGGGAACTTCATGTAGGTCCAGGGCCGCACTTCCTCCCTCAGATAGTCGGTGTACTGGCGATAATCGACGTGGTCAAACAGGGTCTGGCCGAGGTCGTCCTGTGCCCGCAGGCCACCGTGGTAGAGCTCCAGCGCGCCATCGGGGCGGGTCAGGCTGAGGAAGTTCGAGCGGATGTAGGCGAACTGGCCGTGGTGCTCAAGGTCCTTGTAGAACAGCTCTTTGGCCAGGGCCACGGCTTCGCGGGACCAGACGAGCGCGTCGTCGAGGTCGTCCAGCAGTGCGTCGCGTTCCGTGCGACTCAGGGCCTTGTTCATGCCACCCGGCAGGGCGCCGGTGCCATGGACCCGCTTGCCGGTGATGGCACGGATCACTTCCTGGCCGAATTTGCGCAGCCGTACGCCCTTGAGGCCAATGTCGGGATAGGCCTCCAGCACGCCAACAATGTTGCGTCGGGCCGGATCGCTGCCAAAACCGAACAGTAAATCGGGCGAAGCCAGATGATAGAAATGCAACGCGTGTGATTGCAGGATCTGGCCAAAATGCAGCAGCCGCCGGAGCTTGTCGGCGGTCGGGGTAAGCTGATCGACGCCGACCAGTTGATCGACCGCCTTGGCCGCGGCCAGATGGTGACTGACCGGACAGATGCCACAGAGGCGTTGTACCAGCACCGGCAATTCCCAGTAGGGACGGCCCTGGATGAAGCGTTCAAAGCCGCGAAACTCGACGATGTGCAGACGCGCCTGCCGGACTTGATGCTCGGCGTCGAGCAGGAGTGTCACCTTACCGTGTCCTTCGACGCGCGATACGGGATCAATGACCACGCGGGTCAGTTGCTCGGGATGCTCCGCGGTTTCCAGATGCTCATACATGGGCGCCTCCCCGGGGCGGATTCGTGAAAAAAAAGCATAGCACGGGGCTGCGCAGAATCGGCTCCGGTTGGCTCCGGGATCTTGAGTTAGTCCGACGCCAACCGGTGCGCCTGTCGGGTGGTTTCGGGCAGGCGGTAGCGGGTGGTGCAGCGCATGACCCAGGCCACGGCGGTGTCCAGCGCAATCCGGTGGCCGATCGACACATAGAGCGGCCGTACGCCCCGGCGTGTCCGCAACACGGCGCCAATGCATTCATCCCGGTCGAGCAGGGGTGTCCAGGCGCCGCGTGATTCGGGCACTTCGGCGTGGTGTCCGAGCAACCGGGTTTTGCCGACGCCGATCGAAGGCAGACCGGTCAGCAGGCCGAGGTGTGAGGCGATGCCCACGCGGCGCGGATGGGCGTAGCCCTGGCCATCGACCAGCAGGAGGTCTGGCGGGGGTTGCAGCAATT
>CAWUNP010000470.1:0-1566 GCA_963923805.1 uncultured Novosphingobium sp.
AGCCGCCCTGGCTGTGGCCCGCGATCACAAAGGGGCTGCCGGGCGGGATAGCGGGGATGAACTGGTCGAATGCCGCAGACACGTCGGCATAGGCCAGATCAAGCGCCTGCCGGGCTTCGGGCTTGTCGGTCACGAAAGCGCCAAAGGTGGCCTGGCGATAGCGCGGCGCCCAGACCTGATCAGAGACGTTGAACGGGGTCGCCGCAGCCCGGACCATCATTCCGGCGATGCGGTTGGCATCGGCATCATCCAGCGGCGCGTTCCAGTGCGCGCGCTTGAGATAGGTGGTCGGGTGGATGAAGAAAACCGGCACCGACAACTTCTGCGCTTCGGCCTTGAAGCCGGTGGGCAGCCACCCGGCCGGGCCGGGTTCTTTCAGATCGGGCCGGGCAATCCATTTTGCCGGATCGGCATAGGCATTGGCCTGCGTAGCGGGCTGCTGCTCAAAGGCAGCGGCCGGGGTGAAGGCCATGCGGGTCAGCTGCTCGGGATAAAAGCCCAGCGCCAGCCGGCCCGCCATGAACAGGACAATCAGCGCAGCAATGACGTAAAGAAACTTGCGGGCCATCGTTTACCCCTTGTTGGCCGCTTCGGACCGATCGTTGCGCTCGGACTGCCGCTCCAGCGCAACCTTGAGCATGGCGACCATCGGATCGGCCAGCATCAGGCCGATGATCCCGAACAGGGCCCCCATGATCAGCTGGGCGCCCAGCACCAGCGCCGGGGCCAGGTCAGCCGTCTTCTTGGCAATCATCGGCACGATGATGTTGCCGTCCACTGTCTGCACCACGACATAGACGAAGATGCAGTAGAGCCCCATCTCCCAGCCGCCCGAAAAGCCGACCAGCACCATCAGCAGGCCGGAAATCGGCGCACCGATATTGGGCAGGAAAGCGAGCAGGCCGGTCAGCAGGCCCAGCAGCCCGGCCATCGGCACGCCGTAGATCGCCAGCATGAGCCAGGTGCCAACGCCCTCCACCGCCATGCCGACCAGCCGGCCGAACATCAGCATGCGCAGGGTCTTGCCCATCTGGGCTGCGGTTACGTCAAAGGAATCGCGTTCCTCGCGGGGCAGCATCCAGGCGAAGCCGCGGCGGTAAAGCTGGGGTTCGGCGGCGAAGTAGATGCCCATGACCACGATCAGGAAGGCCGTCGTCAAACCACCAATCACGCCGCCCACTGCCGAAGTTACCTGGCGCACCCCGCCGATCGCCTGTTCGATCAGGCTCTGGACATTGTTCGTGTTGATCCGGAAGCCGTGGGTTTCCAACCAGGCGGCAACCTTCAAGGTCTGGGCCTGCACGATCGCCGGCAATTCAGAGGCCTGCGCGGCAATCTGACTGCCTGCGAACATGGCGGTCCAGGTCAGGAAGGCCACGGCGAACAGCAGCACCAGCGTAACCCGGATCGCCCGGTTGACCGGCAGGACCCGGCCCAGCAGCCGGGCGCCGCCATCGATCATCGCCGCAAAGACCATGCCGCCGAAGATGACCAGCAGGGGCTGTGCCAGCAGCACGGCCAGCGCCACCAGCCCGACCATCCCGATCCAGACGAAGGCGCGCTTGG
>CAWUNP010000471.1:0-1565 GCA_963923805.1 uncultured Novosphingobium sp.
CTGGGAAGCGCCGCTGGTCAACACCCGCCTGCGCAAGGCTGCCAAGCGCGGGGCGAATGTCTTCGTGGTTGGTCCGGAATGGGATGCAACCTATCCGGTTACCAACCTCGGTAACGATTTGGCTGTGCTCGACAAGCTGCCCAAGGAAGCCGCTGATGCGCTCAAGAATGCGCAGCGTCCGGCGATCATTTTGGGTGGGGCAGGGCTCGGCAAGGGCGCGCTCGGTCCTGCGCTGGCGCTGGCCGATAAGTACAAGCTGGTCCGCGATAACTGGAATGGCTTCAACGTGCTGCCGCCATGTGCAGCACGGATGGGCGGGTTGATGCTTGGCTATGCCCAGGAGGGCGGCATTGCCGATCTGGCCAAGGCCAAGCCAAAGCTGCTGCTCTCGCTTGGCGCGGACGAAGTGGATTACACCAAGTTCGCTGACAGCATCGTCGTTTACGTCGGCCATCACGGTGACAAGGGTGCCCACGCAGCCGACATCATCCTGCCGGCCGCGGCCTTCAGCGAGAAGGCCGGGACCTACGTCAACACCGAGGGCCGGGTGCAGTTCGCCGAGCAGGCCGTCTTTGCCCCGGGCGATGCCCGCGAAGACTGGACGATCCTGCGCGCGCTGGCCGATGCCTTGGGCGTTTCGGTTGGTTTTGACAGCTTCGCTGAGCTGCGCGCTGCCATGATCAAGGCTGTGCCTGCGCTGGGTAGCGAAGGGCTGGCCGCTTACGGCGCGCTGCCCAAGGCCGAAAAGGTCAAGGCCGCCGGCACGATCGAAGCTTACCCGATCAAAGACTTCTACCTCACCAACCCGATCGCCCGGGCCAGCGAAACCATGCAACGCTGCTCGGCCGAACTGCTCCATGGTGAGCACTTCGCGGAGGCCGCGGAATGACCGAGTTCTTCCAATCCCTGGGCATGACCTATGACTGGGCGTGGTTCACCGCGACCATCGCCGGGATCCTGCTGATTGCCCTGCCGCTGATGCTGGCCGTGGCGATGATCATCTATGTTGACCGCAAGGTCTGGGCGGCCATGGCGCTGCGCCGCGGGCCTAATGTGGTGGGCCCCTGGGGTCTGCTGCAGTCCTTCGCGGACGGCCTGAAGGTCTTCCTGCAGGAAACGATCATTCCTTCGGCTGCGAACAAGGGTCTGTTCCTGATCGCGCCGATCATCACTTTCACCGTCGCCCTGCTGGCCTGGGCTGTGATCCCGTTCAATTCGGGCGCGGTGCTGGCCGATATCAACGTGGGTCTGCTCTATGTCCTCGCGATCTCCTCGCTGGGCGTTTACGGCGTGGTGATTGCGGGCTGGTCGTCGAACTCGAAGTACCCGTTCTTCTCGGCCATGCGCGCTTCGGCGCAGATGATCTCGTACGAAGTCTCGATCGGCTTTATCCTGATCTGCGTGGTTCTGTGGGCCGGCAGCTTCAACCTGCGCGAGATCGTTGAGGCCCAGCGCGCCCATGTCAGCATCATCAACGGCTTCGTGGCGAACCCGCTGCTGTTCCCGATGTGGGTGATGTTCCTGTCTCTTATACACATCTGACGCTGCCGACGATACTCCTTGTG
>CAWUNP010000472.1:0-1559 GCA_963923805.1 uncultured Novosphingobium sp.
ATCAACCAGCCCGCGCTCGATCCCCGAATGAACGATCATCACGGCCAGATCGCTGGGCAGCGGCACCGGTGTGCAGTCCAGCGAGCGGCAATCGATCAGCAGGGCCGAACCGGCCACGGCGCGCGCGCTGGCCAGCTGGTCCATGATCCCGCACTGGCAACCGGCAAAGCGATGCTCCGCCCGCTGCCCGATCAGCGCCAGCTGGCTGCGATCAAAATCGGGTTTCCCGGCCAGGGCCGCCAGCGCCAGCCCGGCGGCATTCTCAAGCGCCGCGGATGAGGACAATCCCGCCCCCTGCGGCATATCGCCCATGATCGCGAGGTCCGCACCGGGCAGGTCCAGCCCGGCTGCCAGCAGTCCATCGGCAACGCCGCGGACATAATTGCTCCACGGTGCGGCATGATCGGGCGTGATTGGTGCAGCAAGCGAAAATTCGGTGGTCGCGCCGCCCAGATCCCCGGCAATGATCCGCACCTGCCGATCATGCCGCCGCCGGGCTGCCACCATCGTTTGCCGCGAGATCGCGCAGGGCAGGACGAAGCCGTCGTTATAGTCGGTATGCTCGCCGATCAGGTTCACCCGGCCCGGCGCACGCGCCACCAGATCCGGCGCGTCACCGAACTGCGCGCGGAACAGCTGGGTCAGCGCCGCGATCATTGGCCCGACCGATAGTGGACATCACCTGCCGCGCGCAGCCGTTCGGCGGCCTGTTCCGGCGTCAGGTCGCGCTGCGCCTCGGCCAGCAATTCATAGCCGACCATGAACTTGCGCACCGAAGCCGAGCGCAGCAGCGGCGGATAGAAGTGGGCATGGAGCTGCCAGCGCGGATGGTCATCACCCCGCCCAGGCGCGCCGTGCCAGCCCATCGAATAGGGGAAGCTGCACTGGAACAGGTTGTCGTAGCGGGTGGTCAGTTGCTTGAGGATAGCCGCCAGATCGTCGCGCTCGACATCTGACAGGTCCGGCAATCGCCGCACGGCAAAGCGCGGCAGCAGCAGCACTTCGAACGGCCAGGCCGCCCAGAACGGCACAATCGCCAGCCAGTGCTGGTTCTGCACCACCACACGCGGTCCATCAGCTTCGCGGTCCGCCAGTTCGAGCAGCATCGGCTGCTCGCCCGCCCAGTCGCCCTGCGTGCGCGCTTCGGTCGCCAGTTCCTGCGGGACATAGCTGGTGGCCCAGACCTGCCCGTGCGGGTGCGGGTTGGAACACCCCATCATCGCGCCCTTGTTCTCAAACACCTGCACGTTGGAGTAACGAGCAGAAAGCTCCGCCACCTGATCGGCCCAGCAATCGACGACGCCCCGGATGGCCGATACCGGCAGCTCGGGCAGGGTCAGCGCGTGATCGGGCGAAAAGCAGATGACCCGGCTTTCCCCCTCGGCCTGCTCTGCCCGGAACAGCGGATCGCCGCTGGGCGGCGCCGGGGTTTCCGGCAACAGCGCGGCGAAGTCATTCTGGAAGACGAAGGTGCCGGTATAGTCCGGATTGCGCGCACCCGTGATCCGGGCATTGCCGGGACACAGGTAGCATTCCGGATCGTGCTGCGGCCGCTGCGC
>CAWUNP010000473.1:0-1554 GCA_963923805.1 uncultured Novosphingobium sp.
GAGGGGCTGTCGCCGGTGCAGGTACCCTCGGCCGACAGTACGCAGCCACAGGTGTGGTTCGTCATTCAGCGTCTGTGCGAAGACGCGCTCGGCACCGTCTGCGCGATGCCGCCCTACATGAAAGGCACCATGAGCGGCGATCCGGGGCTGATTTCGACCGGTCAGCGTTATTATCGGATTACCTGCAAAGTGGTGGGCGTCGGTCGTGCCGTGTCCTACCTGCAGACGGTCGTTCTCATTTAGGAGTCCGCGTGTCATGAAACCCCTGCAACCCCTCTGGCTGATCCCATTCAGCGCCTTCGTGACCGGGCAGGCCATGGCGGCACTGACCGATCTGGCCAGCGCGCCGCTGATTACCTCCTCAAGCATCTCGGTGCTGCCCAACCTGATGTTTGTGCTGGACGATTCGGGCAGCATGTCCTGGACCCACATGCCGGATGTGGTGGCCGATTTTGCCGGCACCACCAGCGGCGGCACCTGCAGTACGACCAGTCTGACCGGGGCCTGCAAGTTTGGTTATCGCAGCAGTCAGTGCAACGAGGTCTACTACGATCCGACCCTGATCTACAGCCCGCCGGTCGATGCGTCCGGCGCGGTCTATCCCAATGCCAGCTTTACCGCGGCCTGGAAGAACGGCTACCAGACCTCGGCCGGAACCGTGAATCTGAGTACCAGCTTTTATGCCTTTGGTGATGGGGGGTCGGTTGTAACGGAGGACACCACCAGTGGCGCGTCCATGAGTGGTTACGACAAGCCGGTGCCGGCCTACTACTATGTCTATTCCGGTACCCAGCTGACGGCGAAACAGAAAAACTACAACGACACGAGCGGGATCTTTTACAAGGAGTGCAATAGTACGCCCAACACGACCACCAAACATGATGGTGTGCACGCCGTGAATACCCTGTTCACCAAGGTCGTGGTCAGCACGACTTCGGGGCCGGGTGGCACCGACGAACGGCAGAATTTTGCCAACTGGTTCAGCTATTACCGCACCCGCATGCTGATGATGAAGACGGCGGTCGGTCGAGCCTTCAATCCGATCGACAATCATTACCGCCTCGGCTTCATGACCATCAATAACAACGTCTCGCCCGGTTTTATCGGCTGGGCGCCGTTCGAGGGCAGTCAGCGCACGAGCTGGTACAGCAAGCTGTACGGTGCTTCGCCGAAGAATTCGACCCCGATCCGCGAAGCCTTGGCGAATGTCGGCCGCATGTATGCCGGCAAGCTGAAATCGCTGAACAGCTCCAGTGTTACCGATCCGGTCCAGTATTCCTGCCAGCAGAACTTCACCCTGCTGTCCACGGACGGATATTGGAACGGCACCGACAGTGCGGTGAAGAAAATCGACGGTTCCACCGTGATGGGCAACGAGGATGGCGCCTTGCCGCGGCCGTTCTACGATGGCGGCAAATCCTCGAATTCGCTGGCCGACGTGGCGCAGTACTATTACGCCACGGACCTTCGAACGACGGCGCTGAGCAACTGCACCGGCAGTCTTGGCAGCGGGATTGATGTCTGTACCAACGATGTGCCGACCAGTGCCGACGA
>CAWUNP010000474.1:0-1552 GCA_963923805.1 uncultured Novosphingobium sp.
GCGCAAGCTGGAAGCCCTGTACGACCAAATCCTCGCCGCCGGCGGCCCAACCCCGGCGCTGTACCCGCTCGACCTCGCCGGCGCCGGCGAGCAGGACTACGCCGATCTGGCCGAACGCCTGCGACAGGAACTGGGGGGACTGCACGGACTGTTCCACGCCGCGGCCGATCTTGGCCATCTGGCCCCCCTTTCGGACGTCGACGGGCTCCGCTGGCAGACCCTGCTGCACGTCAACCTGACCGCACCATTCTGGCTGACCCGGGCAGTCAGCCCGCTGATGATCGCCTCGGGCGGTGGCAACATCATCTTCGTCGGGGATTCCGCCGTCGGTCAGGGCAAGCCCTTCTGGGGCGCCTACGGCATTGCCAAACTCGGACTCGCCGGGCTGGCACACATGCTACAGGCAGAATCGGAGAACTTTGGCCTGCGGTCCGAGGTCTTTACCCCCGGGCCGATGCGCACTCCGATCCGTCTGCGGGCCTATCCGGGCGAACACCCGGATAGCCTGCCGGCGCCGGACCGTCATGCCGACGCCATCCTCGAGCGGCTGGCACGACCCCCGTTCAAACATACACTCTGATGACAGGAATCTGACCATGTCTATGCTGGGTTACGGACGCGAAAGCATTTGCCTGCAACGCGACGTCCATGTGGTACGCATACCGGATGGTACGCCGGACAGTCTGCCGCAAGGCCATATCGTCACGCTCACCCAATCCCTGGGGGGCAACTTCACGGTGCTGGATGAAACTGGCCATATGGTGCGCATCGCCGGGGAAGATGCCGATGCCCTGGGCAAGGAGCCGCCGATCCACACCAACATTGCCAGCGGCACTGACCCCGAGACGGTCGAAAAAAATGTCTGGGAAGTACTGCGTACCATCTACGATCCGGAAATTCCGGTCAACATCGTCGAACTGGGACTGGTCTATCACTGTGGCGTGAAACCCGCACCGGCCGACGGCAACGATGTGCATGTCATCATGACCCTGACCGCCCCGGGCTGCGGTATGGGTCCGGTGCTGCAGTATGATGCGGAAGCGGCGATCAAGAGCCTGCCGGGCGTGCACAGCGTGCGTGTCGAAGTGGTGTTCGATCCGCCCTGGTCGCGCGACCGCATGTCGGAAGTGGCGCAATTGCAATTAGGTATGATCTGAGGCGCACGGACCGGCGCCGCTCTGACCGCCGCCGCTCCCGCGCTTCCTGTCTTCGTCAATCTGGAGCCGCTACACGATGTTTGAAGAATTCAAGAAATTCATCCTCAAGGGCAATGTGGTCGACCTGTCGACCGGCGTCATCATCGGCGCCGCCTTCACCGGTATCGTCACCGCCTTCACTAAGGGCATCGTCGAACCGATCCTGGCGTTGGCGGGCGGAGGACCGACGCCCAAGCTGACCATTCCCATCATGGAAAAGATGGTCAACGTCACCGAGAAGGACGCCAGCGGACAGGCCGTCACGCATGCCGTGAACAAGCTGATCGAGCTCGATATCGGCATCATCATCGGGGCCTGTCTCTTATACACATCTGACGCTGCCGACGATACTCCTT
>CAWUNP010000475.1:0-1545 GCA_963923805.1 uncultured Novosphingobium sp.
ACAGCAGCCAGTTCTTGTCCAGGCCGCCGCCGGCCACGCCCAACCGCTTGCCCTTGAGGTCCGCCAGCGAGTGTACCGGCGCGTCGCCGGCCACCATCAGGGCACCGTGACTGCTCGAGAACGGCGCGAACGCATAGTCGTGTCCCTGCTCGCGCTGCTGCGCCACCCAGATCCAGTCGGACACGACCACGTCGAGACTGTGGCCCTGCAAGCCGATGCGGCCGGCCTCAGGACTGGCCAGTTCGGTCGATTCGAGCGTCACGCCGTTGGCCTGATCCAGCCCCTGCGTCCGGATGACCGCCAACTCCCAGTTGAGCGTTCCAAAGGCCAGCGCACCGACTCGAATCACCGGTCGAGTTTCGGCAACGGCTGCGCCGGACAGGATCAGGCCCAGCAGCAGGCGGGCGAAGAACGGAAATTGGGTCATGGGAACTCCTGTGCCAGTCGTCAAGGGCCGAACTGCAATCAATGCCCGGCCAGGGTCAGCCGTTCGAGCAGAATCGAACCGGTGCGGGTATTGCCGCGCAGATCCACATCGTTACCGATCGCAACCAGATGCCGAAACATATCGCGCAGATTGCCGGCGATGGTGAACTCCTCGACCGGATACTGGATCTCGCCGTTCTCCACCCAGAAACCGGCCGCACCGCGCGAGTAATCGCCCGTCACCAGATTGACACCCTGCCCCATCAACTCGGTCACCAAAAGCCCCGTACCCATCTGCCGCATCAGGCCGGCGAGGTCCTGCGAGCCGGGGTCAATCGTCAGATTGTGCACGCCGCCGGCATTGCCGGTGGAAGTCAGGCCCAGCTTGCGCGCCGAATAGGTGCTGAGAACATACGATTCCAGTACCCCGTTCCGTACCAGATGGCGTGGCGCGGTACGCACCCCCTCGGCATCGTAAGGCACGCTGCCGAGCGCCTTGCACAAGTGCGGCTGCTCATGAATCTGGACGAACTCGGGAAAAACCGGCTGACCGAGTTGATCCAGCAGGAAGGACGATTTTCGATACAGATTGCCGCCCCGGATAGCGCCAATGAAATGTCCCAGCAGGCTGGACGCAATATCGGCCGCAAAGATCACCGGACACTGGCGTGTACTCAGACTGCGCGCGCCCAACCGACGGAGCGTGCGCTCGGCCGCGATACGCCCGACGGCCTCCGGCGACTGCAGGTCTTGCGCATCGCGGGCAACCGTCCACCAGTCATCGCGCTGCATCTGACCCTCGCGTTCGCCAATGACGGACACACTCAGACTGTGACGACTGGACGCATAGCCATGCAGAAAACCCAAACTGTTGCCCATGACCCGCAAGCCCTGGAACGTATTGAAGCTGGCCCCCTCGGAGTTGGTGATGTCGGGATGGCCATGGCGGGCCGCGTCTTCACAGGCCACGGCCAGCTCGATGGCCTGAGCGGCCTCAATCGGCCAAGGATGAAACAGGTCCAGGTCCGGACACTCGGTAGCCAGCAAACTGGCGTCGGGGTAAAAAAAGGCCGGCAGAAACAGCGCCAGCATGACCAGGGCAGTGATGACGCGTTGTTT
>CAWUNP010000476.1:0-1545 GCA_963923805.1 uncultured Novosphingobium sp.
GGCGTGGCTTGTGTCTGGACGGCGTAGCAGTTCAAACACGGTGGTTTCGCGCTCTAGCGGTTTACCAAGCGCCGGCTCGATCAGCGCATTGTCAATCTTGGCCGGATTAACACGAAGACCTCGCAATCGCTGATTTTCTTGTTCAATAGCGTCACTTTTGGCGCAGAATGCCGCCCAGCGCACATCGTCAACCAGACCCATTTCACGACCGATCTCGGTCAGGCGCAGATCAGCGTTATCTTCACGTAGGCTCAAACGGTATTCAGCGCGGCTGGTAAACATGCGATAGGGTTCACTCACCCCGCGCGTAATCAGATCATCCACCAGCACGCCCAGATACGATTCGTCCCGGCGCGGGCACCAGGCTGCCTGGCCGCGTGACAGGCGTGCCGCATTCAAGCCGGCCAGCAAGCCCTGAGCGGCCGCTTCTTCGTAACCCGTGGTGCCATTAATCTGACCAGCAAAGAACAAGCCGCTGATCGCCTTGGTTTCCAGCGAGGCCTTCAGGCCGCGCGGATCGAAGTAATCGTATTCGATGGCATAACCAGGGCGCAGGATGTGGCACTGTTCCATACCGCGAATTGAGCGCACGATCTGCAGCTGCACATCAAAGGGCAGGGAGGTCGAAATGCCGTTTGGGTAAATCTCGTGCGTATCCAGGCCTTCCGGCTCCAGAAATACATGGTGGCTCGCCTTATCCGCAAAGCGGTGGATCTTGTCTTCGATCGACGGGCAGTAACGCGGACCGACGCCCTCAATCACGCCGGTATACATCGGCGAGCGGTCAAGATTATTGCGGATGATTTCGTGCGTGCGCTCGTTGGTATCGGTCACCCAGCACGGCAACTGCTGCGGGTGTTGCGCGGCATTGCCCAGGAAGGAGAACACCGGCATCGGGTCGTCCGAGTGCTGGGTCTGCATGACCGAAAAATCAATCGTCTTACCGTCCAGTCGCGGCGGCGTACCTGTTTTCAGGCGGCCCTGCGGCAGCTTGAGTTCGCGTAAGCGGGCCGCCAGGGAGACGGAGGGTGGATCACCCATGCGGCCGCCCGAATAGTTCTGCAGCCCCACATGAATGAGGCCATTTAAAAACGTGCCCGCAGTCAGCACCACGGCATTGGCCTGAAAGCGTATACCGAGCTGCGTGACCGCACCGACCACCCGGTCGCCTGCCATGATCAGGTCGTCACAGGCCTGAGCAAAAATGGTCAGGTTGGGCTGATTTTCCAGACGGCGGCGGATCGCCTGTTTGTACAAAACTCGGTCTGCCTGGGCGCGGGTGGCGCGCACGGCCGGACCTTTCGAGGCATTGAGAATGCGGAACTGGATCCCGGCCTCATCGGTGGCGGCGGCCATGGCGCCGCCCAGCGCATCGACTTCTTTAACCAGGTGGCCCTTACCAATACCGCCAATCGACGGATTGCAGCTCATCACCCCCAGCGTTTCCATACTGTGCGTCAGCAGAAGCGTGTGGGCCCCCGTGCGCGCCGAAGCCAGAGCGGCCTCAGTACCGGCGTGACCACCGCCCACCACAATCACATCGAA
>CAWUNP010000477.1:0-1543 GCA_963923805.1 uncultured Novosphingobium sp.
TCTCCGACCACTTCAGCCAGATCCAGCCATTGGCATCAAAGGTTTTGTTTTCAGCCTGAAACAGATACACGTTATCGACAAAAACCCCCATTTCGAGGGTCGAGGCCGGGTCTGAAGCGGACTCCACCGGCAACAAACGATCATTGTGGCCGGCCTCTCCGCTCTGCAAGGAACTGATGCGGAAAAGCAACCCCACCACTATCCATAGCAGTATGAACGCGCCATAGGTGATGAACAGTGAACGGTGATTGATGCGAAATCTCGTGGGGCTCATGGAGTCGGGCTCAGTCGGAGGCGGGTTGGCGGGTAACAATAAGGATTATTGCGGATGGACGAATGCGGGAAAGTATAAGGGCAACGCGCGGCCAGACGACATCCGGCCGCGGGCAACGCCTCAGGCGGACAGGGACTGATGTGCGCGAATGATCTGCTCCACCACGGCCGCATCGGCCAGTGTGGAGATATCTCCCAGCTGATCCACCTCGTCGGCCGCGATCTTGCGCAGAATACGGCGCATGATCTTGCCTGAGCGGGTCTTGGGCAGCGCCGGCGCCCACTGGATGATGTTCGGCGCCGCGATGGCGCCGATCTCGTGCCGCACCAGATCGACCAGTGCCTGACGCAGGGCTTCATCCGGCTGCACGTGGGCCGCGACCGTCACATAGGCATAGATGCCCTGGCCCTTGATCGGATGCGGATAGCCCACCACCGCCGCCTCCACCACCTCCGGATGCAGCACCAGCGCACTCTCGATTTCCGCGGTGCCCAGCCGGTGACCGGCGATATTGATCACATCATCGACCCGGCCGGTGATCCAGTAATAGCCGTCGGCGTCGCGACGGGCACCATCGCCGGTGAAGTAGTACCCCGGATACGGCGCGAAGTAGGTATCAAAGAACCGCTGCGGATCGCCATAGACCGTCCGCGCCTGACCCGGCCAGCTACCGGTCATGACCAGCACGCCCGAGCCGGCCCCCTCGACTTGCTGGCCGGCCTCGTCGAGCAGGGCCGGCCGGACGCCAAAGAACGGCAGCGCGGCTGAACCTGGCTTGAGTGGCGTCACGCCCGCCAGCGGCGTGATCAGGATGCCGCCGGTCTCGGTCTGCCACCATGTATCGACGATGGGACAGCGCGAGTCGCCGACCACGTGGTAATACCAGGCCCAGGCCTCCGGGTTGATCGGCTCCCCGACTGAACCCAGCAGGCGCAGACTGGACAGGTCGGCGGCATGCACCCACGCATTGCCGAAGCCCATCAGCGCGCGAATCGCGGTCGGCGCGGTATAGAAGATGTTGACCTTGTACTTGTCGATCACCTGCCAGAAGCGGCCTGCGTCCGGCCAGGTCGGCACCCCCTCGAACATCAGCGTGGTGGCGCCGTTGCAGAGCGGGCCGTAAACCACATAGCTATGCCCGGTGACCCAGCCCAGATCGGCGGTGCACCAATAGACATCGCCCGGGTGGTAGTCGAACACCAGCCGGTGCGTCATCGCCGCATACAGCAGATAACCGGCACTGGTATGCACCACGCCCTTGGGCTGTCC
>CAWUNP010000478.1:0-1542 GCA_963923805.1 uncultured Novosphingobium sp.
GTGTATAAGAGACAGCGGCCACGCCGTGCGGGAAGCGGGTCGAGCCGCTGGAATATTGCAGATAGCAGATATCGTCCGGGCGGGCCTGCGGCAGTTCGCAAGCGATCGCCGGGCGCTGGGCAAAGTCTTCCCAGGCGATGCCGTCGCACTTGCCGGTCAGCGCTTCCTGCCGCTTCGCGGCAGCACCGGCCATCTCGGCGATTTCGGCCGGATAGAACAGCACCTTCGGGTCAGAGCTCTGCAACTGGACGGCGAGCTGATCGATATAGCCATCCTTGCCGCCAAAGCTGGTCGGCAGCGGCAGCGGCACCGGCCAGGCGCCCGCATAGACCGTGCCGCAGAACAGCGCGGCAAAATCGGGGCCGGTTTCGGCGACCAGCGCCACCCGGTCACCCTTGCCGATCCCATGCGCGATCAGGCGATAGGCCATGTCAATCGCATCGCGGCGCAGTTCGCTGAAGGGATAGACCCGGATCAGCGTGCCGCGCGGATCGTGGAAGTTCATCCCGCGCTTGCCCTGCGCGGCATAGTCGATCGCCTCGCCAAAGGTGGCAAAGTCCGAAAAGCGGCGCGGGTGCTCATCAAAGTTGGGCGTGGGCACAAGCCCCGCCGTCGCGGCACTCGCCAGAGTGGCGGCTTCAGTCATGGTATAACCCGTTATCTCAACCGGATGCGCCGCTGTTCGGCGTCAATCACGTCCCCAAATGTCTGGTGGTTCCCTGAAAGCCCACCTGCACCTCTCCCCAATTGCGGCACAGTGTGGCACGAATAGGGCAATGTCTTATCGTTCCACCTCAAATCGGGCGCACAAGCCGGGTGAGCGCCGCCAGCCGCCGCCGCTGGATGCGGCGCGGCTCAACGAGCTGGCGCTGGGCTATCTGGCGCGGTTTGCCACTTCGGCGGCCAAGCTGGAGGCCTATCTGCGCCGCAAGCTGCGCGAGCGCGGCTGGGATGGCGAAGGTGAACCGCCGGTTGCGGCGCTGGTCGAACGCTGCATTGCGGCCGGCTATGTCGATGATGCGCTCTACGCCCGCTCGAAAGCCGGAAGCCTGCTGCGCCGCGGCTATGGGGCCAGACGGATCGATCAATCGCTCAGCGCCGCCGGGATCGCACCCGACCTGCGTGATGCCGTGCGCGGCACGATGGCAGAACAGCGCCATGCGGCCCTGGCCCTGGCCCGTAAACGGCGGCTGGGGCCATTCGGCCCGCCTGCGGCTGATCGGCCGGCGCGGGAAAAGCAGGTGGCGGTGCTGCTGCGGGCCGGACACCGGCTGGACATTGCGCGGCAGGTGGTTGAAGCTGCCGATCCCGCGTGGCTTGAAGCCTGGGCCAAGGAGGAAGACTGATGCGAAATCTGATGCTTGCGCTGCTGGCGGCGGTGTTGGTTGCGTGCTCCCCCGGGGCTGGCGAACGGGCGGTCGCGGCGTCCAAGGTGGTCCATCCCGAATCCGGGCTGGCGGTTGTCCCGCTGACTGTTACCGGAGCCAGTGGCACCCATACCTTCAAGGTAGAGGTTGCCGGATCGATGGTGGAGCAGGCCCG
>CAWUNP010000479.1:0-1540 GCA_963923805.1 uncultured Novosphingobium sp.
GCACGGCCAGCCCCGCCACCAGCGACAGCGTTCCGACCGGCGGATCCCCGGCCTCGCTGGGAATGAAGGTCGAGCCCATGAAATTGCCCTGACCATCGCACCAGGCGCGCCCCTGACGACCGCGCCCGCTGGTCTGGCGATTGGCGACAATCCAGGTTCCGGCGGGCACTGGCACGCCACCAGCGAGCCGCTCAAGCAGGGCCGCGCTGGTTGATGCCAGTTCCTCAAAAACCTCAATCAAAACGTGGCTCAGGGGGTGATCAAGGCTGACGTTGCCGTTGCCGACAGACCGGCCAGGCACTTGGTCAGCAGGTAACCTGCCGGCGAAATCGCCAGAGCACAGACCAGCAGCAGCGCATGGTGTACCCAGTCGCTCTGCCCGTTCGCCTTCTCCGCCGGTTCGTCAAAGTACATCACCTTGACGACCTTGAGGTAATAGAAGGCACCGATGACGCTGGCGGCGATACCGATAGCTGCAAGCGGGATCATGCCCGCCTGAACGGCGGCCTGGAACACCACGAACTTGCCCCAGAAGCCGAACAGCGGCGGAATACCGGCAAGGCTGAGCATGACCATGGCAAAGCAGGCGGCCAGCAGCTTGCGATGGCGCGAAAGACCCGCAATGTCGCGCAGGTCTTCCAGCGGCTCACCTTCAGCGTCCTTGAACATCAGCAGGGCAACAAAGCCGCCAATGGTCATCGGCACGTAGATCGCCAGATAGACCTGCATGGCCGCGATGCCCTTGGGCGTTGCCACGGCCAGGCCAATCAGCAGGAAGCCGACGTTGTTGATCGACGAATAGGCCAGCAGACGCTTGAGGTTGGTCTGGCCGATGGCGCCAAGCGCCCCCACCACGATCGAGGCCAGCGCCGCAAAGATCACGATCGGTTGCCAAGCCGAAACCTGGTGGCCAAAGGCCGTCATGGCCACAATCACCGTCAGCGCCAGTGCCGCGACCTTCGGGGCCGAGGCAAAGAAGGTGGTCACCGGGGTCGGCGCGCCTTCGTAAACGTCGGGCGTCCACATATGGAACGGCACGGCGCTGATCTTGAAGGCCAGACCGGCGAAGACGAAGACCAGGCCAAAGATCGCTCCGGCCGAAATCTTGCCGCTCAGCGCGGAAGCGATCCCGGCGAAATCGATCGTTCCGGCGAAACCATAGGTCAGGCTGGTGCCGAACAGCAGGATGCCCGATGCCAGCGAACCGAGAACAAAATACTTCAGGCCTGCTTCGGCCGAGCGGTCATCGGTGCGCAGGAAGGCTGCAAAGACATAGGCCGCCAGCGAATTCAGCTCGAGCCCGATGTACAGCGTCAGCAGATTGGTGGCCGAAACCATCAGGCATATGCCCAGCACGGCGAACAGCACCAGCACCGGATATTCCGGACGATAGGCCCCTACCCGCTGGAAGAATGCGGGAGCGACCATCAGCGATGCACCGGCCGCTGCGAAGATCAGCAGCTTGGCAAAGGCGGCAAAAGCGGTTGCGGCAAACAGGCCATTGAAGGCAAGCGTTTCAGCGCCCTTGGCTCCGTTAAAC
>CAWUNP010000480.1:0-1539 GCA_963923805.1 uncultured Novosphingobium sp.
CTCAACACTGTTTGAGCCGGGCACCCACCGTCCCCTGGTCGCGGCCTTTTTTGGCGGTACCGGCGTTGGCAAGAGCAGCTTGCTCAACCGGCTTGCCGGTCGCGCGGTTGCACGGACCGGCGTAGAACGTCCCACCTCGCGCGAGGTCTCCGTCTACCTGCATGAGAGCATCCGGATCGCCAACCTGCCCCAGGATTTCCCCATGGATCAGGTGCGCATCGCACAGCATCCCGATGACGCCCGCCGGCAGATCATGTGGGTGGACATGCCCGACATCGATAGCGTGGCCCAAGCAAACCGCGCGCTCGTGCTGGACTGGTTGCCCCATATCGATGTGCTGGTGTACGTGGTCAGTCCGGAACGCTATCGCGACGATCTGGGCTGGCAGCTGCTGCGAACCCACGGCAGGGATCATGCGTGGGTGTTTGTGCTGAATCAGTGGGACCGCGGGCTTGAGGTCCAGTACGATGACTTCCGGCAGTTGCTCAGCGCCGGAGGGTTTGTCGATCCGATCGTGCTGCGCACCGATTGTCGGGAGCCGGCCGACACACGCGGGACGGATGATTTTTCCGTGCTTCAGAATCTGCTGCAGGAGGTATCGGCCGTTCACCTGATGCGCCAACTGGAAAGCCGGGTGGCGCAAAGCCGCTTTGCTGCGCTTGAGGACAGCCTGCAACGGGTGATGGCACGGCTGGGCGACGGTGGTGGTTATCTGGACCTGGTTCCATCGTGGAATGCCCTTTGGACTGCGGCCCAATCGGACCTGATGAACGGGCTCGAGTGGCCCATGCGAATCACGGCGGCCACCTTTGCCGGACGCGACGCCAACCCGCTGAGCCGACCGCTTGATCTCGCGGCTCCGGCATCAGAATCTCCGAGCCACTCCACCCCACCCACCCTCTGGGATGCGTGGGCGGATGGCCGCGTAGCGGATGCTGTCAGCCAGCTGGTACTGGATGCCGGCAACCGCGGCTTGCCGCCATTACCACTGAAGCACAGCCTGGCCCAGGCCTCCGACGCGTTGGGCCGGCAGGTACTCAACCGCGGCCAGCTCCTGCTCCGGCAGGCTCTGGCCCTCCCGGGGAACAGTCTGCAGCGGCTGACCCTGAAGTGCATGGGTTTTCTCTCGGTCGTTCTGCCACTGGGTGCCCTTGGCTGGGCCAGCGTTCAGGTGGTCAAGGGATATTACGACAGCGCTACCCGCCATCTGGACTATCTCGGTACCGATTTTGCCGTTCACAGCCTGTTGCTGATTGCACTGGCCTGGCTGCTGCCGTGGTTCGCCTACACCCGGCTCAAGCCTTCCATCGAAACCAGCGCCCTGCGCGGTCTCCGAGCCGGTGTGCATGAGGCGTTGTCCGCGCATGAAGACAACATCCAGCAGGAGCTGGAACGTCTGGAAACCCGGCGACGCGGGCTACTGAACGCGGCGGACGCCCTGCTGGAGTGCAGTCGTGCCGCACGCCGACCGGATGTCGAAGCAGACCGCCCGTCCGACCTCCTGCGGCGGATGCTGTCTCAGGAGCGGCGGACGGGGGG
>CAWUNP010000481.1:0-1538 GCA_963923805.1 uncultured Novosphingobium sp.
GCAACAAAGCCGCCCGGCTCTAATCCCAGCTGGTGGAAAGCTGGGGGTCACGTCACTGCGTATCTTATGCTGGACCTGACCACCCTACACTTGCGATTGCAATGATCCTACTGTCGCTCCGCCTCCTGTTAATTACCGGCAAAACAGACTGATGGCACTGCCAAATCTCTACAGCTTTCGGCGCTGCCCATATGCAATGCGTGCGCGTATGGCGCTGGCAGTCAGCGGCGTGGTTTGTCACATCCGTGAAGTCAAACTTTCCAGCAAACCTGCCCAACTGATCGCCGTTTCGGCTAAGGCAACAGTCCCAGTTTTGGTGTTGCCAAACGGTCAAGTCATAGCTGAGAGCCTGGATATTATGCACTGGGCACTGTCGCAGAACGATCCGGAGGGCTGGCTCGAGCGCGAAGACAACTTGCTTATCGAGGCGAATGACGGTCAATTCAAGCGTCACCTAGACCGCTATAAGTAAACTTTCAAACGTGCTGGTGCCGCCGGGTCCGATCATCCTGAACCGGCCTCCGGCCATGTGATTGGATCGCAGGTAATGCAGGGCTTGGCAAAGGCTGTTAGCGCACAGCCGGGATTATCCTTAGCCGCCCAGCCACTCGGCTGAAATCGCGCCCCGATGCCCAGCGGGGGCGAGTGCGGCGCGCAGCGCTTCAAGCAGCGGTGGCAACGCCTGCGTGAAGGCATAGGGCGGATTGACGATAAACAGGCCTGCGCCGTTATAGGTGGCGGGCTGGTCCTCATCATAGAGCCAATGATCGATGCACAGCAGTTTGGGCATGGCCAGCTTGCACAATTGCTGCTTCCAGCGCGAATGCGTGGCGCGGTCTTTGAGCGGATACCAGATCACCGTCACGCCATGAGCCCATTTGCACTGAGCAGCGGCGAGCGTGGCCGTTATGCGGGCGCGTTCGTCAGTCTGCTCGTAGGGCGGGTCAACCACCACCACGCCGCGCGCGGTGCGGGGCGGCACCATGGCCAGCCAGAACTCATAGGCATCGCGCTGATGCACCGCGGCCGGCGTGTCGCGCATTGCCTTGCGCAGGGTCTGCGCATCTTCGGGATGCTTTTCATTCAGGACCAGAAAATCCTGCGGGCGCAGCAGTTGCGCCAGGATCCGGGGTGATCCGGGATAGAGCTGCGGCTCGGCCCCGTCATTTACCGCCTGCACGGCGGCCCGGTAATCGCTCAGCAGGGGATTGCCGTCAGCGAAGGCGCGCAACACACCTTGCGCACATTCGCCAGTGCGCTGGGCCTGTTCGCCGCCCAAATCGTAAAGCCCGCAGCCGGCATGGGTGTCGATGAGGGTCAGCGCGCCCTCCTTTTGCTGAAGCGCCCGCACAAGCGTGATCAGCAGACAATGCTTCAAGACATCGGCGCTATTGCCAGCATGGAAGGCGTGGCGATAATTCATTGCGATCCCAAATCCTGCAGCTCTGCCGGTAAATCGGAGCAGCACCGAAGCTGGCGCAGCCCCTCGATCCGGCGTTCCGTATAGAGCGGGCGGCAAGCTTCCAAGCACTTCTGCA
>CAWUNP010000482.1:0-1537 GCA_963923805.1 uncultured Novosphingobium sp.
GGCACGTACTTGTCAGCCATCGATGGTCTCCCCGGACTTCACGGCCACGCGGACCTTCTTGCCACCCTTGTCCTCAAAGCGAACGCGGGTTGCCTTGCCGGTCTTCGGATCGGCGAGGCCAACCTTCGAGATTGCCATCGGCGCTTCACGACGCTCGATGCCACCCTGCGGGTTGACCTGGGTCGGCTTGCGGTGACGGGTCGCGACGTTCACGCCCTGGACAACGATCTTGCCTTCCTTCGGCATGACCTGAAGGACAGTGCCGGTGCGGCCCTTGTCCTTGCCCGAGCGGACAACGACGTTGTCACCCTTCTTGATCTTGGCAGCGGACATTAGAGGACCTCCGGCGCAAGGCTGATGATCTTCATGTAGCCCTTGCCGCGCAGTTCACGCACGACCGGGCCGAAGATGCGGGTGCCGATGGGTTCGGCGTTCTTGTTGATCAGCACGGCAGCGTTGCTATCGAAGCGGATCACGCTGCCGTCGGCACGGCGCACGTCCTTGCGGGTGCGAACGATGACCGCGCGGTGCACGTCACCCTTCTTCACCTTGGTGCGGGGCTGTGCTTCCTTGACCGACACCACAATGATGTCGCCCACGCCGGCAGTGCGGCGCTTGGAGCCGCCCAGCACCTTGATGCACTGGACGCGCTTCGCGCCGCTGTTGTCAGCGACGTCGAGGTTTGATTGCATCTGGATCATAGATCCGGTTCCTTCTCACTGGCTTGCCGGAACCAGTCCGGCAGTTCCAAAAAACTTCTTCGTGAGTACCCGCGAAGGCGGGTATCTCAGGCCTGAGACCCCCGCCTTCGCGGGGGATCACAAGCCCTTAGACGTCAGCTTCGACCGCAGCGGTCTTGCCAGCCTGGACCCGCTCGATGACCTTCCAGGTCTTGAGCTTCGAAATCGGCGCGGTCTCTTCGATGCGCACGGTTTCGCCGGTCTTGAAGGCGTTGTCTTCGTCGTGGGCGTGATACTTCTTCGAACGACGGATGATCTTCCCGTAGAGCGGGTGCTTCACCTTACGCTCGACCTTCACGACCACGGTCTTGTCGGTCTTGTCGGAGACCACGGTCCCGATCAGGATACGCTTGGGCATCTGTGGGCTCCTTACTTGGCCGCGCGGGCGCGTTCGCCCTGCAGCGTCTTGATGCGGGCGATGTCACGACGCACTTCCTTGATGCGCGCCGGACGTTCCAGCTGGTTCGTTGCCGACTGGAAGCGCAGGTTGAAGGCTTCACGCTTCAGCTCGGCCAGATCGGCCAGCAGCTGGTCGTCGGTCTTGGCCCGCAGGTTTTCAGTGTTGCCAGCCATCATTCGCCTCCGAGGTGCGAGGTGTCGCCCAGGCGGGCAACGACCTTGGTCTTGATCGGCAGCTTCATCGCTGCGCGGCTGAAGGCTTCAGCGGCCAGCGGGCCGGCGACGCCGTCGAGTTCGAACAGGATGCGGCCCGGCTTGACCCGTGCTGCCCAGTATTCGATCGAACCCTTGCCCCAGTCTCTTATACACATCTGACGCTGCCGACGATACTCCTTGTG
>CAWUNP010000483.1:0-1535 GCA_963923805.1 uncultured Novosphingobium sp.
AGTGATCCGATGGCCCCCGCTGGACCCGCCGATGTCCGGCGACTGATCGCAGCCCACACCGCGCTAGAGGGGCGGATCGCCGCGCTGCTGGATGAGAAGGATGTGATGCTTGGGGCGATCGGGCATGACCTGAAGACGCCATTGGCAGCGCTGCGGGTGCGGATCGAATCCGTCGAGGATGAAGCGGAGCGCGCCAAGATGGCAGCCACAATCGAAGACATTGCCCGCAGCCTCGATGACATCCTTTCATTGGCGCGTGTCGGCCGTCCCGGGGATCCGCTGGAGCTGACCGACCTAACCGCGCTGACCGTGCAGGTGGTCGAGGAGTTCGAGGACATGGGCGAGGCGGTCAGCTTCGCGGGGGCAGAACGAGTTACCCTGCCGCTGCGGCCCACCTGGCTGCGCCGGGCTTTGCGCAACCTGATCAGCAACGCGCTGCGCCATGGCAGCGGCACAGCGCAAGTCAGCCTATCGCGCGGACCAGCCAGCGTGACGATCACGGTGGAGGATGACGGGCCGGGCATTGCGGAGGGCGAGATCGCGCGAATGCTCGAACCCTTCACCCGCGGGGAACCATCGCGCAATCGCGGCACCGGTGGGGCCGGCCTTGGCCTGACCCTGGCCCGCGCGATCGCCGAACAGCACGGCGGCAGCCTGAAGCTGGCCAACCGCAGCGGCCGCGCCGGCCTCTCAGCCAGCGTGGTCCTGCCGCTCGGTTGACCTGCCTTACTTGACCTTCGCCAGCGCTGCCGAAAGCTCTGCCGCGCGCGCATCCTTCAGCACGCCGCAGGAACGGATCCGCTCGATTGACCGCTCCAGCCCCAGCGCGCCGGTCTTGCCCTGCAGCTTGGGGCGCAGCATCATGGCCACCTCGTCAGCCCGGGCAACCGAGCAATAGCCCGCGACCAGTCCCGGCAGGCGCGAGGCAAAGAAGATCCCGCCGCCGCTGTTCGCCAGGCTATCGTAATTGGTCTTGAGCCAAGCCCAACCCAGCTCGCGCGTGCCGCCGCTGGACACGACATCGCCGATCAGGCCCTGCCGCTCGCTGGTGCGCAGGCGGCTGTCCTTGAGGTCGCTCAGGATCCAGCGCCCGACCGCCTCCTGACCAGAACTGCCAACGGCGTTGAGCGCGGCCGGGCGGAACACCGGATCGGTCGAGCCAAGGCCCTGGTCGAGCAGCGCTTTGGCGGCACCAAGCCCGCCTTCTTCCACCACGACGGCCAGACCGGCACCGAACCAGGCGGCATCCAGCGCCTGCTTGTCGCCAGCCAGATAGGCCCGGGTCGCAGCCAGCAATTGCGTGCGCAGCGCGGCATCGCCACCCTTGCGCACCAGCTGGCTGACCGCCTGCTGGCGGCGCTGGGTTTCTTCGGGTTCGTGGCCCGCATAGGCCCCGGCGCGCGGATCGAAGCCCAGCTGCTTGAGGCGCGGGGCATAGACGCTGTTGACCAGCCGCTGGAACCCGGCCTTGCCCGCGGCATCGAGGAAATCAGCCTCGGCATAGCCCGACAATGCGGCAATGCCGGTGCCATTGG
>CAWUNP010000484.1:0-1527 GCA_963923805.1 uncultured Novosphingobium sp.
TGATGGCGCGGCCGCGCGCCACTTCATCGCGCACGAACTCGGGGGTAATGATCTTGGGAATGGCCGCACCGAAGGATTCGCCCGGATGCTGGGCCCGATACATCGCGGCGATGGCGTCCAGCTTCTGGTTTTCGCGGATGGCGATGTATTCCATCTCCGGAGTAATGATGCCCCGCCGGGCGTAGTGCATCTGGGTGACATTCGCGCCCGCCCTGGCGCGGCGCGGGTTGCGGATATGCTCGAAGCGCAGCGCACTCAGCGCCGGATCGTTCTGGCGGGTGTGGCCATAGCTGGAACTCGGTCCCTGCAGTTGTTCCGTATCACCGCGCTCCTCAATCCATGCCTCGCGCAGGGCCGGCAGCCCGTGGCGCAAATCGACCGTTACCGCCGGGTCGGTGTAGGGACCGGAGGTATCGTAGACGTAGATCGGCGGGTTGTGCTGGGCACCGGTCGCGGTCGGCGTCTCGGACTGGCTGATCTTGCGCATCGGCACGCGGATGTCGGGACGGCTGCCCTCGATATACACCTTTTCCGAAGCGGCAAAAGGCTGGATCGAGGCGCGCTTCGCCTTGACGGCATCGTGCAGGAGAGTATCGGGGATGGCGTTCATCGCATGCTCCTCGGCGGAATGACGTGTGAGTCAGCGCAGGAGCCGTCCGAACAGCGGCCGGCACGACCGGCCCCGGAACAGGCTTTCCTACGCCGGTATTAACCGGGTCAGGTTCGAAGGGTGTGTCTCAGCCCGATCAGGACGCGTTTGCTGTCGCGTCCCGGGCACCCCTAGCCCTAGGTGGCGGCTAAGCTAAAGCATGGCCGCCGGTTTGGCAAGGCACGCCTGCTCAGCGGGCGTCCCGCGTGACGGCCGCACCCAGCGTCAGACTGGTTTGCCAGTTGGTCGACGGATCGCGCTCCTTGTAGTAGCGAACCTCCACCCGGGCGGGCTCGCCGGCTTTGGAGAACAGCGTAGCCTTGCCCGTCTGCCCCTCCGGGTGACTGACTTCCCAGCTCGATCCCAGGCAGCGCTGGAGGATGCCGAGGCCCTGGTCGTATTCGGCGCTGGCAGTCGCCTCGCTGCCCTTGCTCCAGGTGCAGGCATAGTTGATCTTGCCGCCGCCCCAGTCGACGATGTCGCAGTCGGTATCGGCGATCAGGCTCTTGGCATCCCAACGCGTGCTGGCGTAATCGACCGAAGCGGTGCCGCGCAGCGACTGGAAGCCATTGCCGGCCTGAGCGAGTACTTGCTGAACCGATGCACAGGCCTGAGCTTCGGTGATCGGTTCCGATTTCTTGGCATTTCCCGCACAACCGGCCATGACCATCGTCACTGCAACGGTGGTCGACAGGCGCGTGAAGCAAGCGGAGTTGATAGGGATGGCGCGAAGCATGGCAGCTAAACCTTCGTGTATTAAGGAAAAAACGCTGGCGGAACGGCATCATCTGGCCCCGCCGACTGCCCCGCATGCTAACACTCCGCGGCAGGATGAAAAAGCCTGTCCGGATGGCATCGCTGCCCGATGACGGGTCGCC
>CAWUNP010000485.1:0-1523 GCA_963923805.1 uncultured Novosphingobium sp.
GTGGCGCTGAAGGTCTTCATCGACGGAGCCGTCGGCACGACCGGGCTGGAGATCGTCGAACGCCTGACGCCGCGGGCCGAATTCGACCTGCTGATCCTGGATGATGAGGCCCGCAAAGATGCCGCTGCGCGGCGCGATGCCTATCACGCGGCCGATTTCGCCGTGCTCTGCCTGCCCGACGATGCTGCCAAGGAAGCGCTGACCCTGGCCGAAGGCTCGGCAGTGCGGATCATCGATGCCTCCAGCGCGCACCGCGTCGCCCAAGGCTGGACCTATGGCTTTCCGGAACTGACCGGGCGCGAGGCTTTTGCCGCCGCCACGCGCGTCAGCAATCCCGGCTGCTATCCCACCGGCTTCCTTGGCCTGGTGGCGCCCCTGGTGCGCGCCGGGCTGCTCCCTGCCGACTGGCCCTATACCGTCAATGCCGCCCTGTCCCCCCCGCCGCTGTTTGCGCCGGCCGTGATCGATGCGCACCGCGGCATGGTGGTGGAAGTGCCGCTGCCGCTCAGCGCGATGCCGATGGCCGGATCGCCCGAAGTGCTGCGATTGGCGCTGGTCGAATTCTATGCCGGCAGCCGGATCGTCACCGTGCACGATGAACCGCAGGACGAATTGCTGCTGCGCCGTTCGATGCAGCCGTCAGACCGGCTTGACCTGTGGGTGTTCGGCGCGAAGGACGGTGCGCAGGCCCGGCTCGTCGCCCGGCTCGACAACCTGGGCAAGGGCGCCAGCGGGGCTGCCGTGCAAAGCCTGAACCTGATGGCCGGGCTGGAAGAAACCGCCGGCCTCAACCTCTAGCCTGCTTATTTTTTAGGCAGTCTCTGCCGAAAAATCAGGCAACCAATCCCCGGCAGCCACGCATGATTTGAATCAAGCGCACCAGCGTTTCGATTCAAATCTTGCGAATCCACTCTTTTCGGCGGCTGCAGCATGGCCTAGAGCCATTTTATTGCTGCTGGCACGATTCTTGATTCCGGAATTTGGAGCGGCACTCGAACGTCAGGACCGGATCCGGTGAAAATCGGCCTGGTACCGGCGCAGCGCGCAGGGGAATGACAAGTGAAAAAGATCGAAGCGATCATCAAGCCGTTCAAGCTCGATGAGGTGAAGGAAGCGCTGCACGAAGTTGGCGTATCCGGCATTACCGTGACCGAAGCCAAGGGCTTTGGCCGCCAGAAGGGCCACACCGAACTCTATCGCGGCGCCGAATATGTCGTCGATTTCCTGCCCAAGGTGAAACTTGAGGTGGTGGTGCCGGACGACCTGGCTGACCGCACCGTCGAAGCCATCTGCAATGCTGCCCAGACCGGCCGCATCGGCGACGGCAAGATTTTCGTCATTCCCGTCGAACGCGCCGTGCGTATCCGCACCGGTGAGCGTGACAACGACGCCATCTGATCCATCCACTCCATCCGGAAAAATCGCCCGCGGCCACGGCCGGGGTCATCAAGAAGGAAGACCAATGAGCAAGGCCAAGGACATCATCAAGCGGATCAAGGACGAAGAGATCGAATGGGTCGATC
>CAWUNP010000486.1:0-1519 GCA_963923805.1 uncultured Novosphingobium sp.
CTCTTCCATCGTCGGGGAAAGGGCGGGCATCTTGATCTCGATCGGCATCGCTTGGTTAAGTCCTGCTGGGGAGTGGAATTGACCTTACGTCTCTGGCCAAAAGTGCGGCTTAGGGCAAGGTTCTTGCGCGGAATACGATTGTAGCGGATATGATGGCGGTTGAAGGGGCCAAGCCGATGCGTGTCTACCTGGTGATCATGGATGAAACGGATGAGGCCAGCGTTGCGCTGCGCTTCGCCGCGCGTCGTGCCGCCCGAACCGGCGGAGCCGTTCACCTGCTGGCGCTTGTCCCGCGCCAGCCCTTCGTCGCTTTTGGCGGCATTCAGGCTACGATCGAGGAAGAGGCCCGGGTGCGTGCGGAGGCGCTGGTGACCAGCGCGGCCGGTGCAGTCATGGCGGACAGTCCGAACCCACCCACCATTTCCGTCCGGCAGGGTGAAGGCGTGCAGGTCATCCGCGATTATCTGGCTGAGCATCCGGAAGTTTCCGCGCTGGTGCTGGGCGCGGCCGCCAGCGGCGGTCCCGGGCCATTGGTCAGCCACTTCGTCGGGATCGCCGGGCAACTCCCCTGCCCGGTCTATGTCATCCCCGGCAGCATCAGCGATGCGGACCTTGAACGCTTGGGGTAGCCCAGCCTAGCGCTTCTTGCCGCGCCCCTGGTGCCGGATATTGGCCGGCCGGCCGCGCTTGCCCACCAGATGCTGGCCACGCTTTTTGAGCGGCATCTGCATCGGCCGACCGCGCGGTTCGATGGGGGCGCCAACGTGATCTTCCGGCTCGAACTTCAACGCACCCGTCAGCGGATTGGCTTCGGCCAGGCGCAACCGTAGGCGGTCCCCCATGGCAAAGCGGGTACGCCCGCTATCGCCAACCAGGACCTTGGCCCGCTCGTCAAAGTGGAACCGCTCATCGCCAAGGGTTGAAACCGGCACGAGTCCGTCGCCGCCCAGACTGATGATCGTGGCAAACAGACCGAATTTCTGGACTCCGGTAACACGGCACTCGAACACTTCGCCCACCCGGGCCGAGAGCCAGGCCGCAACATAGCGGTCAATCGTCTCGCGCTCGGCCTCCATCGCGCGGCGCTCGGCAGCACTGATCGCATCGCTGATGCGCGACAGGTCATTGCGATCGCGATCCGATAGCCCCGAGCGTGGCGGAACATCGCCCTTCGGCTCTGGCTGTTCAAGCCCGAAGCCATCAACCAGCGCCCGATGCACCAGCAAGTCAGCATAGCGCCGGATCGGCGAGGTAAAGTGCGCGTAGGAACCCAGCGCCAGACCAAAGTGCCCGGCATTGCGGGGACCGTAATAGGCCTGGGTCTGGCTGCGCAGCACGGCTTCCATGATCAGGGCCTTCTCGGCCTCGTCCGCCACATCCTTGAGCATGCGGTTGAACAGGCCGGGCGTGATGACCTGTCCCAGCGTGAACTTTCGGTCAAAGGTCGCAAGGTAATCCTTCAGCGACATCAGCTTTTCGCGGTTCGGCGGCTCGTGAATGCGATAGACGATCGGCGCGA
>CAWUNP010000487.1:0-1501 GCA_963923805.1 uncultured Novosphingobium sp.
GGTACCGCCACCATCACCAACGCCGAACTCGCCGCCGCGCTTCAGGGCGCGCCCACACGACAGCGTGGCGTCATTGACCTGCCGCACCTGGTACCACTGATCCGCGCAAGTCAGGCACACGGCGAACGCATCGTCGCCACGAACGGCTGTTTCGACATCCTGCACCCCGGCCATGTCGATTATCTGCAACGGGCACGCGCTCTGGGTGACCGCCTGTTGGTGCTGGTGAACTCGGATGCCTCAGTCAGCCGTCTCAAGGGACCTGAGCGCCCGATCAACCCCCTGCCCCACCGCATGACGCTGCTGGCCGCCCTGGAGTGTGTCGACTGGGTGGTGCCGTTCGAGGAGGACACACCGCGCGCCCTCATCGGGACGCTGTTGCCTGATATTCTGGTCAAAGGCGGCGACTACACCGAGATCAGTGCGATTGCCGGTCATGACCACGTGTTGGCCAACGGTGGCGAGGTGCGCATTCTGCCGTTCGTCGATGGGCATTCGACCACTGGACTGATCGAACGCATCCACCGGCGGAGCCAGGGCGACGAGACGATTTCCATTCCTCCTTCCTCACATTGACCATGGCCGAGCGATCCCGCAAGCAAGCCGACACCGTCGAAGCACTCAAGATCCCGCCCTACTCGATCAATGCCGAACAATCGGTCATCGGGGCGCTGATGCTCGACAAGCAAGCCTGGGACAAGGTGGCTGATTTCCTGATCGAGGACGATTTTTACCGACGCGACCACCAACTGATTTTTCGCGCCATTGCCCAGTTGGCCGAGCGTCAATCGCCGCTGGATGTCATCACGCTCTCTGAAACCCTCGAGCAGTTTGGCTGGCTGGAGGAGTGCGGCGGGCTGGCCTATCTCGCGACACTGGCCAAGGAAACGCCCAGCGCCGCCAACATCGTGGCCTATGCCGAGATCGTCCGGGAAAAGTCGGTTCTGCGCCAATTGATTGGTTCAGGCAACGAAATTGCCGATCTGGCCTTCTACCCACAAGGGCGCGGAACCATCGAGCTGATTGAGTCGGCTGAGCAGAAAGTATTCCATATTGCCGATCAGTACCGCCGCAAGGGCACCGGGTTCAGCCCGATCAAACCGCTGCTGGCCAAGGCCATCGACCGCATCGAGATGCTGTTCCAGAAGGAAGGCCATATCACCGGCGCCAGCACCGGCTTCAATGATTTTGACGAACTGACCTCCGGCTTGCAGCCATCCGATCTGGTCATCGTCGCCGGCCGGCCGTCGATGGGCAAGACCACGTTCGCGATGAACATCGCAGAGCATGTGGCCATCAAGGAACAAGTGCCTGTCGCCGTATTCAGCATGGAAATGCCGGGCGAACAACTGGCGATGCGCATGATTTCGTCCCTCGGTCGCATTGATCAGCACCGGGTTCGGACCGGGAAGCTGGAGGATGACGAGTGGCCCAGAATGACCTCGGCCATCAACATTCTGGCCGAAACCAAACTGTATATCGACGACACCCCGGCCATGAC